>NZ_JBKFDO010000021.1:0-83176 GCF_046557355.1 Myroides sp. DW712 | reverse complement strand
CTTGATTAATGGAGTATGAACCCACTTCTTCTCCTTCTTCACGAGACAACATACCTGTTATGACTTGTGTTGGTTGATCGTTATTTTTTAACCCAATTGGGGTATAGGTTAATAGAGGATCTGCATCTCCGTATACTTTGGTTTTTGCATCCGCTTTGATCGTTAGTAAAGCGGGGGTGATTGTCAAATTAGCCGATTGAAAAGCCAAAGTATAGTTGGTGGATGCCTGTATTGTCCCTTGATTAATGGAGTACGACCCCACTTCTTCTCCTTCTTCTCGAGACAACATACCTGTTATTACTTGTGTTGGTTGATCGTTATATTGTAGTCCAGTTACGGTATAAGTTAATGTAGAATCCGTATCTCCATACACTTTAGTTTGTGCATCCGCTTTTACTGTAACTGTGGCAGGTGTAATGGTTAAATCCGCTTCTTGATACACTAGCGTATAATCCGTTGATGCAGCTAAACTTCCCTGTTGGATTTCGTACGTCCCTACAGATTCTCCTACTTCACGAACTAAGCTTCCTGTAAGAGCATCCGTTCCTTTTAATCCACTAACCGTATAGGTTAATACAGGATCCGTATCTCCATACACTTTGGTTTTCGCATCAGCCGTTACCGTTACAGTAGCAGGGGTAATTTCCAAATCAGCCGCTTCAAATTGCAACGTATACCCAGCTACTGCTGTCAATGTACCTTGGGTGATGGCATAACTCCTAACGCTTTCGCCTGATTCACGAGACAAACTACCCCTCAAGACCGTACTTGGATCAACTGCAGGATCCAATCCCGATATGGTATAGGTTAATGTTGGATCCGTATCTCCATAGACTTTGGTTTGGTCATTTGCTTTGACTACAATAGAGGTTGTTCGAATCGTTAGATTAGCTGGTTGGTACCGCATTGCATAATTCGCAGAAGTCAAGGCTAATGTTCCTTGCGTAATGGGATAAATCCCCGTTTCTTCCCCCGGATCTCTCGTTAAACTTCCTCTCACTACATCACCTGCTAGTTCTCCATTCTTTAACCCTGAAACTTGATAGGTCAACATAGGATCGGCTGCCCCCATTTCTTTGGTTTTTGCATCTGCAGTTACCGTTAATGGAGCGGGTGAAATCGTCAAGGCGGCCGCAGTCATAGTCAAACTATAATTCGCAGTAGCGGTCAAAGTCCCTTGGCGAATCGCATAAGAACCTACATTTTCACCTGGATCTCGAACTAAACTTCCTGTTAAGGGTACCCCACTATAGCCGCCATAAATCGTATACCTTAACTCAGGATCGGCATCTCCATAGAATTTGGTTACGGCTGTAGGAATAATATAGAGAGTCAATGGATTAACAACCAAGCTAATTTTACTCCTTTTACTTTCACAGCCTGCAGTACTAAATGTACTGACCCAATATACATGGGTGCCTACGGGTAACGCAGCCGTATCGGGTGTAGGAATACTCGTTCCTCCTATTTCCGTTTCATACCAAGTTAAAACGTATGGTCCCAACACACTTCTAATACCAACTAGTATCACTTGGGTCTGGGTGCCATATTGAAAAGAGGAAGATACACTAATCGAATTTAATTTAGGATCCTCTATTTCCACTTGAATAGGCGTTCGACGCGCACTCTCTTTTCCTCCAAGGGTTTGCGTAGCATAATAAGTCCCACTGCTTAATAATGTAGACGGTAGCAACGCAGTGGTTGCTGTTTCACTAGCATACCACTTGATATTTTCGCCAGTTGCGATTAAATCACCTACTTTTTTATTTTCATTTTTACAAAACACTTGATTTACAGCAACAGGAGGTGGTGTAACCTCTAGAATCTTTACCGTATAATCGGCCCATGTCCCATAATTATAAACGCCACAGGGATCAGCTCCGATTCCTCCACCAGCATTCGCTCCGCGATTCCAGATGCGCATGCGATAATTTCCTGTAGGTATGGTATCGGGTATAGCCACACTAGCCGTATATGCATAGGTATTGTTAGCGATATAACCAGGTACTGCCAATACTTCTGTCTGTTGATCAAAAACGCCATCGTTATTAAAATCAATGGCAACTCCCATAACCGTATATCCAGTAGTAGTTACATTAAACGTGTAACTACTCCCAGCTTGTAAATCAGGAATAGACTCAGTTGTTCGATCTCTTTGGGTGTAAGAAGGGATTTGGTCGGTAAACCCAATTTCATCAATATTCACTACAGTAATTCGATGATTAGAGGATCCATTTTGATAGGTTGGCATACACCAATTGGGTGTAAACGCTACCCCATCAGTCCAATAACTTTCATCTGTAGCCGTGCAATTCGCTTTTACATAAGCGTGATACGTTGTTCCTGGAACCAGATTAGCAAGGTTTACTGTCCTTGTATTTGAGTCTACTCGTGCTGAAAAAGCTAATCCAGTACTTCCACTGCCCGCTTCTCCTGAAGTTCGTATTTCATACGTATATCCTTCCGTATTAGGCGATGACGTGGCTGTCCAAGCGATGGTTGCTGTATATAAACCTACCGCTGAAACAGTTAATTCGGTGGGTACAATACAAGCAGGAATGGGTTCAAAACGAATATCATCGATATAGATTGCTTGATACGTATCACTCAAACCATGGGCTAATCCAAAATAGTTAGCCGTTCCAGCCGGAAAATCCACGAAATACTCTTTAAATGAAGGAGTCAATGGTATGGTTGCTAAAGATTGCATTCCGACAGTCGTATTGGGATCTTCTAAGGTAACTACGTTTAAGGTTGATAAAGCAGAAGATGTACTCCTCGCTCGAAATCGAACGCGATACCCTCCATTTCCTAACTGATTGGTTGGAGGGGAAACTACCAATAAATCACCTGTATTTTGATTGCTATTGTATAAATATAAACTGTGACTTCCAGAATAAGCAGAAGCACTACTGGTGTATAGATACCCATTTCCAGTGGTGATTTTTCTCCAACAGGGAGGCAAACTAGCGTTGTTTGTTGATCCTATAGGTTGAGACTCGAAATTTTCATTAAAAGCGTCTCGCGATTCACATAAGGTAGTGAAAATAAAGGAACCTAGCCAATCTCCAAATTCACTTGCACTACACTTAGCTCTCACATAAAAATAGAAGGTTTCTCCACTAGCTAAACGCTCCAAAACAATGGCTAAATTGCTGGCAATAGTAGATCCACTTATTACTAATCCTGTTGTTCCAGAGCTAGGATTTCCACTGCTTCTCACTTCGAAATCATATCCTCCAGCCGGTGCTATGTTTGGTGGAGTAATACTAACTTTAGCGGTAGAGGAAGTAATTTGATTGATAATAATCGATATCGGATTCGGACAAGAAGGAACCAACTCAGCTGTGGCGCCAAAAACACTAATAATTCCCTGCCCATCTACATGTGAAAACGCAATAGACTTAATTGCTTTCGTTTTATTTTCAGGATCAATAGGTATCGAAAACTGATACAATCTAGGATTAGTTGATGAATTTTCCGCCATATTATTCAGTCGATTTACTCTTCCAAATCCTTGATAGGCAACTGGCAGAGTTGTTCCATTGTACCAATCAGGTACAGTAATACTTATCGCTTGAACTGAATCATCTTCAAAAATCACTTTACATTGCAAAATAGAAGAACCAGAAGCAGAAGTAGCTAGAATGTAGATGTTTTGGGCTTTTACTTGCCCACCTACGTTAGATGTAATCGTATTCCCAGTAGTTTTCAACTGAATGACATTATTCCTACTGTAATCTTGAAGTTGAAACGGCAAATTAGGTGTTGTAGACGCTTGAGAAGTAATGCGTCCATTTGTAGGTAATCCTGTTGTCTGTGGTATTGATTCGGCCGTTAACTTCCAATCCAAACTGCGAAGGCAAAAGGACACTCCATCCATATCATTAGTTGTACTCGACGAAGCAATTCCAACTCCATTGGCAATCACATCTTCATTAAACCCATCTAGGCTTAGCGGTTGATAGGTTTGTGCATGAAGAACAATATTCCACAGCAAAAATAGCGGAAGTAAAAAAGTAAGAGGCGCTTTTTTCATTCGTTACAAGATCTAATATTCGGTTCATTTTGGACTGAGTTACGCACTCAATACTTCGCAAAATTAGATTCTTTCTATAAAAAAAGATAAAATGAGGGGTGGACAAAAGGGTGGACAAAATGTATTGTACTGATTTTGTGAGGGTTTGGCGGGATTTGGTGGGGGTTGGTGAGGTTGGGTGAGGTTGGGTGGGATTTGGTGAGGTTGGGTGAGGTTGGTGAGGTTGGGTGAGGTTGGGTGGGGGTTGGTGAGGTTGGGTGAGATTTGGTGGGGGTTGGTGAGGTTGGTGAGGTTGGTGAGGGTTGGTGAGGTTGGTGAGGGTTGGTGAGTTCTATTTAATTTAAAAACCTAACCCAAGCTTTATTTTTGAACTTACACACTTTAAGAGATAGTGCCGATACAATACACCGAAGGACAAAAACCAAAAACCAAAAAAAAAGCCTTCCCATAATGAGAAGACTTTTTTTACTACTTTTTATTTTGATCTTTCAAGCGTTGCTGTTCTTGTGCTTGTTCCATCATTTCTTGCATTTTGCGTTGCCATTTTCCTTGTGGACGCTTTTTGGTTTTATTCTCTTCAATTGTAGCTAAGATCTTTTCGTCTTTTACAATGTGGTTTTTAATTACATACATAATTCCAATTGTAATCGAGTTCGAGATGAAATAGTACAACGATAAACCTGAAGCATAGTTATTAAAGAAGAATAACATCATCAATGGAGAGATGTAAATCATAATTTTCATGATCTTACTCATATCTGGCATTCCTTCTTGCGTTGGTTGAGCCATTTGTTGATCTCCTGTTGTCATCTTCATATAGAAGAAAATCGCGATAGAAGCTAATAGCGGGAATAAACTCACGTGATTACCATAGAAAGGAATATTAAATGGCAATTGCAACACCGAGTCATAGGACGATAAATCGTCTGCCCATAAGAAGCTCTTTTGTCTTAAATCAAATGACGATGGGAAGAATTGGAATAACGAATAGAAGATTGGAATCTGTAGTAAGGCAGGAATACAACCGGCCATTGGATTCACACCCGCTTTCGAATACAACTTCATGGTCTCTTGTTGTTTCTTCATTGGGTCATTCTTGAACTTCTCATTCAATTCATTCACCTCTGGGCGAATCATTTTCATTTTCGCTTGAGAAACGTATGATTTATACGTTAATGGAGATGTGAATAAACGCACTAAAATCGTCAAGACAATAATACCAATTCCATACGGTAAGAAGCTTGTTAACAAACCAAATACTGGAATAAATAAGAAACGGTTAATCCATCCGAAAATTCCCCATCCTAAAGGAACGATATTATCTAAATTACGATCGTATGATTTTAATATTTTGTAGTCTGATGGACCAAAATACCAATTCATATCATAATTTAACTCTCCATTGCTATATGCCAATGGAATTGTACTAGCAAATTGTTTGGTAAATACAGTATCTACTTTTTCGTCTGCAACTAAATTCTTCGTATGTAAAGTAGCTGTTTCAAAATTCTTATTTGTCAATAAGATTGACGTAAAGAAATGTTGTTTGTACGCGATATAAGAAACGTCTTTCAGCTCTTTTGAATCATCTTTACTTGATTCACTTAAGTTATTGTCTTTTCCTTTTTCATGCTCATAGTATAAGCGCACATATCTATTTTCGTATGCAATACTTTTCTCATTGCGGTACGTTTTCATTTCCCAGTTTAGTGCTGGAGTTTTAGATGCATCTACGATTTTACTCAATCCTTGTGTACGGATAGAGAAATCCAACATATAATCATTCGGTTTCAATACATAACGGTATTCTAAAAACTCCGTTTCAGAGGCTTTTAAACGCATCGCTAATACTTGGTTTTCTCCTTCTTTAGTTAAAGTAGGCTCAAAGTATAAGTCTTCCGTATTGAATACGCGATTGTCGTTCGTATGTAGTTGTAAATTAAATTTTGCGTTGTGATCTTTAATTAAAGCAACGATTTCATCTGAATCTTTACTGAAACGTTTGAAATCATTAACAACTACATGCGATAATTTACCTCCTTTATTATCAACTTCAAGCGTAAGTAAGTCTGATTTTAATGTTGTAGTTCCTCCTTTAGCTGCTGGTAACATTGCACTATAAGCAAAAGGTCCGAATGTAGCACGAACTTGTTCTGTTTGTAACGAATCTCCCTCTACCGGGGCTTGAAGTGCTTTTTCAAAGGTAGCGGCTTGTTCTTGTTTTACAACTTCTTTCTCTGCTAATTCAGTATCTTTCTTGATAGACTCCTGCTCTTTATTGATGTTATTCAACATCATCCAAATCAGCAATCCGGCGATAATGACAAAGCCTATAATACTGTTACGATCTAATTTTTTTTTCTCCATTACTTAATTGGTAAGTGATAAAATTTATGATATAAAAAAGCGTCTTATTAATTTGATTTATAATCAATCGCTGCTTTTACAAAATGAACAAAAAGAGGGTGCGGTTTTGCTACCGTACTTTTATACTCTGGGTGGAATTGAACTCCAACAAAGAATGGATGCGTATCCAATTCGACAATTTCGATTAATCCTGTTTCTGGATTCCATCCTGAAGCTGTTAATCCTGCTTTTTCGAAATCTTCTAAATATTGGTTGTTGAATTCATAACGGTGACGGTGACGCTCATTGATCATACTGTTTCCATAGATATCAAATATCTTAGAACCTTCTTTCAATTTACAATCCCATCCCCCTAAACGCATCGTACCTCCTTTGTCTGTAATGTCTTTTTGATCTTCCATAAAGGTAATTACAGGATATTGTGTACTTTCGTTTACTTCAGTGGTATTAGCTGTTTGATAGCCCAGAACGTTTCTAGCATATTCAATAACAGCCATTTGCATTCCTAAACAGATTCCCAAGAATGGGATTTTGTTCTCTCTTGCGTATTTTACAGTTTCAATTTTTCCCTCAATACCACGTGATCCAAATCCTGGAGCAACTAAGATAGCATCTAAGTTTTTCAATTTATCGCTCACATTGGTTGCTGTGATTAAATCCGATTGAATCGTAATGATATTTACTTTGGCTTGGTTTTGTGCACCACCGTGTACTAAGGCTTCTAGAATGGATTTGTATGAATCTTGTAATTCAACATATTTTCCTACTAAACCAATATTTACAATGTGGTTTGGAAATTTTAAACGGTGAATAAACTCATTCCATTTGACTAAATCTGGTGTTTGTTTTTCAGGTAAATCCAAGCGTTTTAAGGCTACTTTATCTAATCCTTCTTGCAACATTAGATTCGGAACGTCATAAATCGTTTCTGCATCGATAGACTGAATTACTGCTTCTGGTTTTACGTTGCAGAATTGCGCTAATTTTTGACGGATTTCAGAACTTAAGTTGTGCTCTGTTCTACATACTAAGATATCCGCTTTGATTCCACTTTCCATTAATGTTTTTACCGAGTGTTGTGTTGGTTTTGTTTTCAACTCACCCGCTGCTGCTAAGTAAGGAACTAACGTCAAGTGTACCACAATAGCATTGTTATCTCCTAATTCCCATAACAACTGACGAACAGATTCGATATAGGGCAAGGATTCAATATCCCCTACCGTTCCACCGATTTCAGTAATCACAATATCATAGTCTCCTGTTTTACCAAGTAACTGCATGCGATCTTTGATCTCATTGGTGATATGCGGAACTACTTGTACTGTTTTACCTAAAAACTCTCCTCTTCTTTCTTTTTCAATCACAGACAAATAAACGCGACCCGTTGTTACGTTGTTCGCTTGAGAAGTTGGAACATTCAAGAATCGCTCATAGTGACCTAAATCCAAATCAGTTTCTGCTCCATCATCCGTTACGAAACATTCGCCATGCTCATATGGGTTTAACGTACCTGGATCCACGTTGATATACGGGTCAAATTTTTGAATGGTTGTAGAATAACCTCTCGCTTGCAATAGTTTTGCCAGCGATGCTGCTATAATTCCTTTTCCTAAGGATGACGTAACGCCCCCTGTCACGAAAATATACTTAGCTTGTCTCATTTATATGTATTTGTTGTGTTGTAAAGAATAAAACTTGGCAAAAATACAACATTTCCTGTGATTCTTCTAATTTTAAAAGTCGTAAAATAACTTTAAAGTTTACTCGTTTCTGTATAAAGTGGTTAGCTGAGAAAAATGATTTTTTTTTGCTTTTTTGTTTGTTGCTCGTTGCACCTCTCCCTTTTCCAATTTTACTTATCCAACCGCTTATCAATAATACGATTAAAGTAATCTTGGATAAAAGCCTTACACTTCATTTCCAATTCTTGCATCTCTTTGTTCTTGTTTTGAATCAAATTATGTTCCAATCCTTTATCATTGATGGCATAAAATCCAGTTACTTCTTTTCCATTGAAGCGCACAATGTAATTTCCTTCTTGGTACGTATATTCATTTGCTCCATAATTGATTGTAAACGGTTTGACAATACTGTCATTCAACAAGCTTCTCCCCCAACTTCTAAAGGATTTGTCATAGCCAATCATATCCAATAACGTTGGATAAATATCAATTTGTTGGGCCAATTCTTTGTTTACACCTTTATAACGTTCATCAGCCGTATAGAATAAAATAGGAACTGCTGTTCGATTTACTAGTTTGCGGTACTCATCATAATCAATTTGGTTGGTATGATCCGCTGTAATCACAAAAATAGTATTTTTAAACCAGGGTTCTTTGCTACTTTCTTCAAAGAAGCGCTTAAATGCATAGTCTGTATACCCTACCGTTTGGTGAATTTGTTGATTTCCCTTAGGAAATTTTCCTTTGTATTGTTCTGGCACATTAAACGGTTCATGAGACGATACAGTAAATAGTGTGGCAAAAAACGGCCCTTTTTTCTCGTTTAAGGTTTGACGCATATATTGGAAGAAAGGCTCATCCCAAATACCCCAAGTACCATCAAAATCGTCATCGTTATTGTATTCGGTTTTTCCATAATAATGGTCATACCCCAAAATATTACCAAATCCTAAGAAGCCCATAGACCCATTAGGTGCCCCATGGAAAAACGACGTATCATATCCTTTTGACTTCAACGTAGATACCAACGATTCTATTTTTTGTTTGGGAAATGGCGAAGACGTAAAAGCATCTTTAAATGATGGAATACCCGCAATAACAGAAGATACCCCATGAATAGATTTATATCCATTGGCAAAAGCATTCGGAAAAATCAAACTGTGTTGTGCCAAAGAATCAATAAACGGAGTATAGCTTTTGAAATTGGGAATATTCATCTCTTGATTAAAAGCTCCTATATATTCTCTTGCATAACTCTCTGTAATGAACAAAACAATATTTGGTGTTGACGGATCTGTTGAATAGTACTGTTTTGTACCACTAACATAGCGATTCATGGTCGCTTCGTCCATATATTCAACCTTCTTGAAACTTGTCTTGCCAATAGTGCGCAAAATAGCGAAAGGCGTATTCAATACGATATCGGCGTGTTCAGGTTTTTCAACGTGACGATTCGCATCGATAATATTCAAGGGACGCGTAGTTTTCTTCAAATCACCACGCACACCTGCAATAAATCCAACAACAACAACGACAAAAATAAAAGCACTGGAAATAAAGTAATTCTTTTTACTTTCTATTTCTAGTGGCTTGGTAAATTTCACGCGTTTGTACAAGTATACCCATAAAACACAAAGACCTATACACAAAGCAAATACATGCCAGTAGTTCACTAAGAAGTTTAAGAACAATTGTCCTTTATTTGATTCGTGTTCTAAGCTATCAAATACGGCAATTGTCGTACGGGCATAGATAAAACGGTAGTAAATAAAGTCGATAAAATTAGTGGCATAAGCGACTAAATTCGGAATAATATAGCTCCAAAAAACCACCTTTTGGTATCCTTTGGATGTACTTTTAAAAATAGGGATAATGGATAAGAGGATAAACAATCCATTGACATAGAAAATAGCCATTCGATCAAAAGTCAATCCGTGATAGGCCAATTTCATAAATTGCCCCACAGAATCAACGGCAAGTAAATCACTATTATAGAGATAGAATAAAACTCGCGCTATAAAGTAAAAAAAGAAGGCTAAAAAAAGTCGATAGGTCAATACCAACATTTCGTTTAATCTAAAGCGATTGGAAAGCATACTAGATTTCTAATTTAAAAATTGAATTACAAATTTAAGTATTTCTAGGGCTTTAGCTCAATGTGGAGGCAATTCTTTTTATATAACTCTCTTCTTTAGCGCTAACTGTCATCTTTAAAAAGAAAATTGGCCAAAAACAATAAAGAATCAATTGTTCTCCTGCCCCTTTATTTGTGGTAGTTTTTCGTTTATTTGGATACGCAAGAACAATACTGTTTTTTTGTTAGTCCCTAACGACATCAAACTTTAGCCCAACATCATTTAAGTCTTTCACGCTTAACAATGCCCCTACTTTCAAAATGTAGATTATCTTTAAGAAAAAGGCCTGGCTAAACTAAAGCATTACCTAAATTTATTCCAAAAAAAAGAGCTATTTCTAAGGTGAAATAGCTCTTTTTTAACTAAAAGCGACTTATATTTTAATCTATTATAGTGACAAACGCTTAAACAAACCAGGATAATCGCGAACCAACCCCTGCTCATCGACTTGAATTGTTGCCTCAAAATCACTCCAACTATTTTTATACTGGTAGGTATCGGGAGTCAACTTCGTGTATTCTTGATGAACCAACGTAAAATTTCCTTCTAGCGGATTGATATACAGGACTTGAATGGTCTTTGTCTCCCCTATTTCAAGTTTCAAACGATTAATAGGCAATGTATTGGTAAAAGGAGTAACTGTAATATCAATGTCAAGGCAATCTTTTAAATGAGGATGTTCTTGTTCGTCAATCATCCATTGTTCACTTAATTTATGTCCGCTCAACTGAAAAAAACGGTGGCCTTCTTGACAGCGAATATCAAAAAAGCGCGTTTCCCAATTAGAAGTAACAACTAATTGATATTCAACACCATAAATACGATTATTTTTATTCCCCACTAGCTCTCCTTTACAGTGAAAACTACCTTCTTTTTCGATGATTGAGAAATGCTCTACAGAAATAGCATCCACACCGAGCCAAGTTACTTTTTTTTCCATTTTGTACACGTACTGCATTAGTTTAATTTTATAGCTAATGTGGCTATAAAGGTTGGGATATAGGCATCAATAACAAAACGCGGATTGGGTTGCCACGCCTCTTCATAATCCACAATGGCTAATCCTGCTTTAGTTTGTCCGCCAATCAAATCTTTGAGGCTATGCCCAAAAACAACAGCCTCTCCTTTGTCTATTTTTTGTTGTAATTCTTCCTTAGTTAAATCGGTTACATCCGCATAAGGGATTTTAAAACGCGGTTGAATCAATCCTTGTTCCTTGTACATGCTTTTGCGATCTTCTACAAAGACAACCGGATTGTAAAAACTACTGATTAATATTCCGCCTTTTTTCAGTACACGGGAGCATTCTTTCCACACGAGATTTACATCCGACACATATAAATTGGAAATAGGATGTACAATCAGGTCAAAGGATTGTTCCTCAAAGCGACTTAAATCAGACATATCTCCTTGTTCAATAGTAAGTGTTAGTTGATCTCTATCAGCAACCATTTGGTCTTTTTGTAACTGTTCTGCTGACAAGTCATAGACCACTACTTCTGCGCCAAGCGCAGCTAATATCGGTCCTTGTTGCCCACCTGCCGAAGCTAAACACAAGACTCTTTTCCCTTCGATTGCTCCAATCCACGTTTTATCTAGGCTAGTGGGAAGTATATATAACTCCCATTCTCCTTTTTTTGCTTTTTCTATCTGTTCACTACTAACAGGTTGAGACCAAGGAACATTCGCTTTCGCTTGACTGTCCCAGGCTTTTTGATTGTGTTGTATAAAGTCTTCCAAATGATAACACTCTTTTTAAACTCAGCTGATTTAGTTCAACTGAATCTTAAAAATATCACTTTTACTTTTATTATTCAAATGTAATTTACTTCTTTTTTTAGTGGTGGCTTGGTGGTAAGGTCAACCGCAAAGGTAAACCGTAAACCAAAATAGCGAGGAAACCTCGCTATTTCATATCGTTATAAGAGAAAAGAGAAAAGGGTTTACCCTTAAAATTTATAGCGTACAGCTATACCTAAATCCAGGTATAAACCATCGCGATACGCATTGTTTAAGTATAATTCTGGACGTGCATCAATGGCAATTTGCAATGGAATATCTAGGTTGTATTCCAGACCGATAGTTCCAGTTAGCAAACCAAACGTACCGTCTTCTTTGAATCGTTTACCATGGTAGTGATATTTGTAGTCGTAGCTTCCCACAGCCGCTCCAGCACCAGCAAACCAGTTGAGGTTACCTTCAATATTCCATACCCATTCGTATAATCCCGTTAGCTTTGTTGCATTATAGTCGTTGTTGTCTCTAAAACCTAGGTTTACCTCTAAGCGATTGTTGCGCATTAAGTCTCTTTGGTAGGAAATCTCTGTCCCTAATCCAGCATTACCCCCAAAGCGTAAGCCTATGGCGTTTTTTGTTCCTTTTTGTGCAAAAGAAGCTGTAGCAACAAGCCCGACGAATCCGATTGAAAGCAGCAATTTTCTCATTTTCTTATTTAATTTTTAGTTTAAGCATGCAAAAATAAGCAATCCAAGAGGATTATGAAACAAATGAAAGAAAATGAAGAAAAGGAAATATATAACTTTTTTTATTGTCCTTTTTAAATAAAAGGTTTACATTTGCCCCTTAATTATCAGGAATTTTTCTAAAAACAAGTAGAAAAATAGCAACCTGCAACAACAAGCAAGGTGCTGCAAACGATAAGCCAGTAATGGAAAAAATGTTGTGAATACCACACTTAGGTATGATTTATGTAGTATTTTTTTTCAGCCAGTTCTCGTTACACTTGTTTTTAGGAAGGAAAAAAATAAACCATGTCAAACAACAAATTTTACACTCTTATTCCCTTTTTTGTCTTTGTTGCTATCTTTTTAGGGAGCGGTATAGCCTTGGATAACTTTTATCAATTGCCTTCGCCTATAGCCATGTGCTTGGGAATTATAACGGCTTTTGTTCTCTTTTATAAAACTCCAATAAGCGATCGCATTACAGCGTTAATAGAAGGCTGTGGAGATAGCAAGATTATCACCATGTGTCTGATTTATTTACTGGCTGGTGCTTTTGCCACCATCACCAAAGCTATTGGAGGAGTCGATGCTATGGTACATATCGGATTAACGTATATTCCAGTGGCTTATTTAGGTGTAGGAATCTTCGTTATCTCTTGTTTTTTGTCTCTCTCTATTGGAACTTCGGTAGGAACTATTGTGGCATTAGGTCCAATTGTCGTTGGACTTGCAGAAAAAACAGGGAGTTCTATGGGGTTGTTATGCGGTGCCTTATTAGGGGGCGCTATGTTTGGTGATAATCTATCTGTGATTTCAGATACCACAATTACAGCTACGCAGACCATGGGATGTGAAATGAAGGACAAATTTAAAGCTAATTTTAAAATAGCCATTCCAGCAGCCCTTGCAACGATTGTTGTACTTGTGTTCATGAAAAATGATGCCCCAACAGTGGCGTTACATTTAGATGAACAAACTAACTATACCTTGTTGATTCCCTATATTTTTACGATTATACTAGCTTTGGTTGGCATCCAAGTTTTTATAGCGTTGGGTTTAGGGATTTTGGCTGCGGGAATTATTGGGTTAGTACAAGCTGATTTTGATGTAGTAGGATTGGCGAGTCTTACTTATGATGGATTTACTTCCATGACAGAAATCTTTTTGTTGTCCATGTTTACTGGAGGTTTAGCCCGTATGATTGAACAGCAAGGGGGAATTGCGTGGATTTTAAAAACCATGCAAAAGCGAATTAAAACAAGTAAAGGTGCTGTGTTTGGTATCGCTTCTCTCGTTTCAAGTATAGGTGTATGTGTAGCAAACAATACGGTTTCTATTTTAGTAGCTGGAAATTTAGCCAACGATGTAGCCACCGAATACAAACTAAATCGCCCCTATGTTGCTTCTGTTTTAGATATTTTTGCCTGTATTGTACAGGGTATTTTGCCTTATGGCGCACAAATTCTTATCTTACTGAGCTTTACCAATAAGAAACTCGGCTATATTGAATTAGTTGAACATGGATATTATTTCGCTTTTCTATTGGTCGTTACCCTATTTTATATGGTATTCTTTAGAAAAGAAGTACAAACCACGTAAAATAGTATGAGCAAATTACAAAATGTTTATATTTGCGCTTTGTCGAAATAAAATTTGAATATACATGAAATTATTAGAAGGAAAGATAGCAATTATTACCGGTGCTACACGCGGAATTGGTAGAGGTGTAGCTTTAGCATTTGCTGAGCATGGAGCTAATGTGGCGTTTACGTATAGCTCATCTGTACAAGCAGCTGATGAATTAGTAAGCGAATTAGTAGCTTTAGGCGTTCAAGCTAAAGGATATCAATCCAATGCAGCAGAATATGTAGCAGCAGAACAATTGGTAGAGGAAGTACTAAAAGACTTTGGTAATATTGATATTTTAATTAATAATGCAGGTATTACAAAAGACAACTTGTTGATGAGAATGTCGGAACAGGATTTTGATGCGGTTATTGAGGTAAACTTGAAATCGGTATTTAACATGACAAAAGCCGTACAACGCACGTTTTTAAAGAACAGAAAAGGCTCTATTATCAATATGAGTTCTGTTGTAGGAGTAAAAGGAAATGCAGGACAAGCGAATTATGCAGCTTCTAAAGCAGGTGTAATTGGATTTTCGAAATCAGTAGCGTTAGAACTAGGATCAAGAAATATCCGTTGTAACGTAATTGCACCAGGATTTATTGAAACAGAGATGACAGGAAAATTAGCAGAAGACGTAGTAAAAGGATGGACAGATGCCATTCCATTAAAACGCGGAGGAAGACCAGAAGATATAGCAAATGCTTGTGTATTCTTAGCTTCAGATATGTCTGCGTATATTACAGGTCAAGTAATCAACGTAGATGGTGGAATGTTAACCTAAGCAATAGCAGATAAGATAAAATAAGGCTACCTTTTTAGGGTGGCCTTTTTTTGTTTTTTGTTGTTTGGCATATGGGTTTTTATAAAAACCACCCGTAGTAAAAGCGATTTTCTTGTAAGGGATAAACCCAACCTCTCTTCAACCTCTCTTCAACCTCTCTCCAACCTCTCTTCAACCTTTCTCCAACAAAAAGCAATGTTTTCCTAGTATTCTCGGAGCACTGTCGCAGCACTGTCGCAGCACTGTCGAACAAGCCCTTATCTAAATCGCTATTATTCTTTACTCTTCGTTATTCGCTCTTTGTTCTTTGTGTAAACTGCTATCTCACCTCACCTCGTCATCAATCCTTGTAATTTCGCCCCACGAACATACCTCAACATGGCTCTATACTTGTTCTTTAAAGGTGTAGGTTCTAAAATAAGCTCTTCTTCCAACTGAAATCCCCATTTCTCACAAAGGGCAATACTGCGTTGATTTTCTTTTTCCACCGTATAAATGATTTGCTGAGTGGGAATACTACGCTCAATGATAGCAATCGCTTGCTTTAACAAAGCAGTGCCATAGCCTATGCCCTGTTGGTTTTCACTCACCCACAATCCAATTTCAACGGAATATTGATGGATGTCGTTCAAGGTCAAACAACCTACAAAAGCTTGCGAATCGCGTTCAAACACCAGCAATACTAAACAGGTTCCTTGTTTCATTTCGACTTGGGATTGTTGGATATAAGCAGCCACTATCGCAGGATGGGCAAAAGAATCAATGCTCAAATAGCGTCCAATATTTGGAGTGAAATACTGCTGCAAGTAAGAGCCATCGGTAGGTTGTATTTTTCGAAACCACAAGTGTTCTGTTTGCCATTGGTGTTCTTCATCAAAAACAAGGCGCTTTTGTGGTTCAACCATTCCGATAATTAAAAGGATTTCTTGTTTGATTCCAGCTTGAATAAAATTCATAGGTTCTAACTCTTCAAGTTCTGCTCTCGCTTCTAAGATGAGCTGTAAAAGCTGAAACCAGGTCCATTGCTCTACTGTCGCTTGATCCGCATGTACTAGCGTCTCCAACCACTCTTCCTCTGTTTGTCTAGGCTCCCTTTCAACAAGGCGATACGTGTTCCAATAGCGTCCCATTTTTTGTAACAAAACCAACCAAAGTCGCAGCTGTACTTCTCGTTCTATTGGAACGGCTACAGCAACAAAATGAGTACGTAAATCTTGAATCAAACGCAGGTACACCACAGAAAGCACATCTAAAGTTTCCAATTGGGCAAGAACGGTTGACCAGGTGGTTTCTCCTCGACCTACTGCTTCTAACGTTGCCGCTAATTCGCGTTCTGTTTCTTCTATAAAGGAAAGCTTCCAAAGCGATTCCTGTATTTGGCTGGATATGGGCTTCATTTTTACATGGGAATTAAACTAAAAAAGTTCAACTTGACCTTTTCAATCAACCTGAACTTTTTAGTGTATTACTTTTTCGTTTGTTTTATTTTTTTGTCGCGTGATCTTTTCGATAATGCAACATATCTAATGTTTTTTCTTCACTTACCTGACGGAGAAAACCACTGTGGTACACATATCCTAATTTTTCTGCAATATGCACACTGCCTGCGTTGTTTTTATCTACATTATAAATCAAGTAATCTACGGGAATATGCTCAAAAACAAATTGTTCTAACGCTTGGATAACTTCGGTTCCATATCCTTTTCCACTGGCACTTTCCTTTAACCAAATACCCAAAGAGATTGATTCTTCACCTATATCGTGTATTCCACAACAGCCGATAAATTCACCTGTCTCCTTATTGGTTGCCACTAAGGTAATATCTTTTTGTTTTTCCAATTGACCTAAACTATAGGCCACAAACCCGAAAGTGTCTTCTTTTTTGCCTGTGGGGATAAAAGGGAGGTATTTTGCTACCGTTGGGGTTAACGCTGTAAAGATGTCATCCACATAGTGGTCATTCACAATACTAAATTTCAAGCGATCACTTGAAAAGGTCAAATTTGTATCAAATTTCATAAAATTACTGCATTGATTTGGACGAACAAAGGGCTTATGTATTCGCTTAGTCCTTATTTCTGGAGCAAAGATACAAGATAATTCGCATCCAATCCCTCTTCTGTGCTAGAAAAGGCAGAGAATTTTACTCGCATAATCCTGAAAATATATAATTCAATCTTTCATTTTAAATTTTCTTTTCGGCGATATCCGTCTCATTCTTACTATAGTAAAAAAAAACAGGGGAATTTATTATATTTTCAGTTCAAAATTATTTGCATAAAATAAAAACTAATGGTATGTTTGCTCCAGTAAAAATGAGGGATACCTCAATTTTCAGGAGAGGTGCCGGAGTGGTAACGGAGCAGATTGCTAATCTGTCGACTGGTAACGGTCGCCAGGGTTCGAGTCCCTGTCTCTCCGCTTCTTCGGGGTGTAGCGTAGCCCGGTCATCGCGCCTGGTTTGGGACCAGGAGGTCGCAGGTTCGAATCCTGCCACCCCGACTTTTTCGGCATCAAAATGTGCCTAAATCCGTAAGTATCAATTACTTACGGATTTTTTTATTTTTAAATATATCATAATAATCCATTGTAAATCAATCTAAATGTGAGCTATTAGGTGAGCTATTTTTAAAAGGTAAATTAGCTCACCGAATCGAGTTTAACTAATTGTATTTCAATAAATTAAATACAATTTATTTTAGTTTAATTCAGTGCTTTTTGGTCTTGTTTGAGTACTATTCAGGTGAGTAGTTTTTTAAAACCATATCAAAACAGTTCGGTTAACATTAAAATAGATTGATATGAAAACAAAAAACACATTTGGAATACACTTCATTATACGTGTTTCTAATTCAAACAAAACAGTTCCATCCCTTATATACGCTAGGGTTACAGTAAACGGACAACGAACAGAAATTTCTTTAAAACTAAAAATATCCCCTACTTCTTGGGATAACATTAAAGGAAAAGCAAAAGGAAAAAGTGAGGACACGGTTCGAATCAACGCACATATTGAGCGAGTACGTTCCCTCATTACAGATGCCTATCATCAATTAGTTCAACAAAAAAGAGTTGTCTCTATTGGAGCTGTTAAAAACATCTTTCTTGGACATGATGATACAGAATCATCACTTTTAAAGCTTATAGACTATCATAGAGAGATAGCTACAAGTAAATTAGCTTATGGTACACTTAAGAACTACTTCTCTACGGAAAAGTACCTTAAAAGCTATTTGCGCAAAGTACACAATCGAACTGACATCTATTTAAGCGAGATAAACTACAAATTTATCTTTGACTTTGAAAACTTCTTGAGAAACTGTAAACCGATTCACAAGCATCAACCATTAAATAACAATGGTATTATGAAACACATTGAAAGGTTTAAAAAGTTAATCAACTTAGCTATTACAATGGAATGGATGGAGAAAGATCCCTTTACCAAATATAAACTTCAATTTGAGAAAACAGAAAGAGGGCATCTAACTAAATCAGAACTTGAAATCCTTGTCAACAAGAATTTCGCTATTGAACGATTACAATCCGTTCTTGATATGTTTTTGTTTAGTTGTTATACTGGTTTAGCCTATATAGATATCTTTCACTTAGCCCCACATAACATAGCAAAAGGAAGTGATGGAAAAGATTGGATTATATCAAGTAGAGAGAAAACTAAAATACCTGTTAGGGTTCCTCTCTTACCTGAAGCCTTAGAACTAATTGAAAAATACAAAGAGCATCCTGTGGCTTTTGCCAAAGGCAAACTATTTCCTGTTATTAGTAACCAGCGAATGAATGGTTACTTAAAAGAGATTGCTATTATCTGTGAAATAGATAAAAACTTATCTTTTCACTTAGCCAGACATACCTTTGCTACAACCATTACACTAAACAATGGTGTACCTATTGAGTCAGTGAGTAAGATGCTTGGGCATACGGCTATTAAAACAACGCAAATCTATGCGAAGGTATTAGAACATAAACTGGGTGAAGATATGGACAACCTAAGAGAAAGAAGACTTATTCAGGAAAATCACAAGTACAACTTTGAAGAGTCAAATTAAACCTTCCAAAGACAACAGAACTAAACCAGTACATACAAATTGTTATTTAGGGTTAGAACTAAGCTATAGTGGCTTTATAACCATCAATAAAGAAAACTTTATTATTATAAACAAACCATTGCCATTCTGCTGGGGGCTTATAATATAAAGGTTTATCAAATATCGTATTCAGTGAGTCTATCGTCTTTTGTGTATTGCTTTTATCTAAATTACTCCATACTTCAAAATTTATATGTCTAATTCTTCCCTTTACATTCTCTCTAATTCCAAATACAAGAGCACTATCTAATTGCTTTTCAAAATCCCACCTAAAGCGGTCTTCTAAAAATGCCATCCGAGTTTTAATCATAAAATCTGAACTTAAATTAAGTGCAACGAAAGAAAAAGCTGGTACAGTATCTGATTCAATTTCATAGATATAAGGTACAATAGAATACTTTTTTTCTATAATACTGTCCGAATAATATTGTTTTTCCAAGCTAATTTTCTTCAAATGATTGTCTTCTTTTTTACATGATATACTTAAAAAGCAGATTATACTTGAAAAAAGAAAAACACCTAGATTAAGATTCATCACTTTCATATTTTACTAATTGGGGTCTTACTTTAACTTCTTCGTATACTACTGTAGCTAATCGTTTTGTAGATACTTCTTCTTCGGAAGAGGCATTTGACAATTCCAATATAACTTTATTAAACCGCCCCCACTCTCCTATTCCTACAATTTCTATACATCCTAAAGCACCCTAAACCAAACTTTTCGTCTTAAACTGTTTGAAAAACTCATCCGGAAATATTTTTTTTAAGGTATTCAGATAAAACTCAGTTCATTCTTATCCATTTTTTTATATATCTTCTTGTTTCTTTCGCCTCAACAAGCTGTATACAACTCCAGCAGGTCATAGTAGCAAATGAATCATGACTGGCTTCTTGTGGAATTCCACGATATTGTATTATTTTATTTTTATAATACATATTTAAACTATCTATTGCCTGTAAAGGCAAATTCGTCATTTGTATATAATAACTTCCTGAGTAATCTTTATTATAGAGAGCGTTTTTATCGCTGTCTATACTATTGTATTCCTCTTTGATGCAGTAATATAATAAATACCCTTGAGCTTCTTTAAAAATTGTTTTTTTTTGAGCAAATAAGATGAAAGAACTCAAAAAAACTATTGCTGCTATTTTTAACTGATTTCCCATAATCTTATTTTTGTAGTCTTAATAGTTTTTCCTCCTTGTTCGTAATTCATATTAAAATAATATCTATCAGAATTAGGATCATTATGCCTTAAATCAACCCCTACATAATATAAATTAGCTCCGTCCCAAAGTGTAAAATGACCTGTTGCATTACTCCATCCAGACACATCAAAGACAATAATTCCCTTTTTGTCTTTAAAACTATTTACTGCATCGATGCCCCCATCTTCTTTAATTAAAGGAAATCTATCTTCAAGCATTCCTACTAGATACTTCGTTAAATCCCTAACTCTTATCCAATAGTTCAACTTATCTTTTCCAACAATATTGCCACCATTAGAAGGTGCTTTGGGCAATTTAATACCGCTATAATTTAATGCTCTTGACATTCTAATTGCACAAGAATTTTCCCAAGAACTCGGGTTACTGCGCAAATTTTCAGGTAATCCTCCACCAATTACCTCATATAAATCTTTTGTCATGATTGTACTTGCTGGATAATTCTTTGATAAATCTTCCCATGTCAAATTGGAATTAAGTTCAGCAATAAGCTGCTTTTTATT
This sequence comes from Myroides sp. DW712, assembly GCF_046557355.1. NCBI lineage: Bacteria > Pseudomonadati > Bacteroidota > Flavobacteriia > Flavobacteriales > Flavobacteriaceae > Myroides > Myroides sp. DW712. The sequence goes on along the minus strand of NZ_JBKFDO010000021.1, from coordinate 62,245 downwards.
AGATGGACCAGTTAACCACTTCTCCATTTCCTCCCCAAACCATTCCGAATTATCTGCACTCCAAGGATTGTCAAATTCTTTAAAATCACTCATAAAATATAGTTTTTTAGATAAATAATTTATCGTTATTAAACAATTTTACTCCATCTTTCTATCACTACATCCACATCCTCCACTTTGAGGTACATCACAGCACTCTGTAAACACTTTCTTATATAACTTTGCTCTTTCTTCTGGAACATTTATAGTATCGATAACTTTAATGGCTTGTTCTAATCTTTGATTTTGAAGTGCCGCATTTTGAGTTGCCGCATCTTGTAATTTCTGATTATAACAATCTAAACTCTCGCCTTGTCCTAGTAAAGCATCAACAATTAAGGATGGTGTTCGCAAAATTCGTTCCGAGGTATTTAGTATAATTCCTTGGACTTTTTTGTCTTTATACGTTTGTTCCAAATCCTTTCTAACTTTTACATACTCTACAGTTTCTCCTTCGAAATTCGGATCAATACAATTACTCATTTTTTCCGTAACTTTTTCTATTAAACTAACTGTCTTATTTTCATGATTCTGAATACTACATAATTGAGTGTAAATCATTTGTTTAGTTTTCTCAACCGTTTCTTTATCTTTTAAAACTTCCTCTAAGAGTTCATCCAATCCCATCATCCTACAAGATTTCCTATTTCCTAATCCACCATAGTATACAAAGGATACATCTACTAGGTGCGTAATACTGATATACTCTTGTAGCAGTTGTCTAAAAACAAAATTTAAAACTCTACTTTTATTGATATTCTCCAATTCTCTAACAGTGGTTTCTTCATACTCTGAAAGAGAAGAAGAAGTGGTTTCTGTATTAATTTCAATTTGACGAAGAGAATCAGATTTAGAAACGTGATGAGAAGTAGCTGAGGAAAGCATATTTACTTGTGTCTGGATAGCATTACTAATTGTAGACGTTGAGGAACCTGTGCCACCGCCACCGCCACCGCCGCCTATTTTAAAAATTCCAAGGTTTAGTCCAAACCCACCACCAGCTTTCCAATTATTAGTTTTAGTACTTACTTCTTGTTCGCTCATATTAATGGCATGACCTACTTCATTTTGAAGCGCTTTTTGTAAATCTTCTGCACTGCTTTCACTATAACTATCTAAAATATTTTGCGCCTGTAATCGAGTTGTCTGTTCTTGTTGATACGTTCGTATAGAAATAGTTGTTCTTTCACCTGGTAATAACGAAAATGTTTTAATTGTCTTTCCTGCTCCGTAATCTCCTAAAAAAGAAGACATTTTCATTTCTAAAGCAATCATTAACTCAGGAATTTCAAACGTCTGTTTTTTCGTATCAATAAATCGTGTTAGTATTTTATCGCCTAATGGATTTACCTCTAGTATAGGCCGAAACCCATCTTTAATCATTGAAGCGACATAATCAACAGGAATATAAGCTCTTTTTAATGGGGTAGCTATATGTACTGTTTGTCCTGTAGAAGGACTGATTGGATTTGTAGTTAATTGTGGAGTGATTGGATTCGAGATGAATAATTCTTCTTGATTAGCGTCTTCAAAATTAAATACTGGATCAATGGCATATAAGCTAGTTTGTCGATCTCTTTCAATAGAAGATTGCTTTTCTAACTTAGTTCTTTCTAAAGCTACATTGACAATCGCAATATTACTTCTATCAAGTAAAGCAGCATTATCGATTATTTTCACCGCCCCACCACTTTGGATATCTTGCAAAACCAAAGCTTTAATTTCTTCTATAGGTTTCTTGGCTAATTCTAACCAAAACAAATTCTTCTCTGTTGGTTTGAACCAATCCTTAGGAATCTGAAGATTTAAAAATGAAGTTATACTATATGACGTATTTTGAGGTAGGTTATAATTCAAAATACTAGCTTTGCCATCTTTATCTAATTTGATAAAGGGCTCTTGAGGTAAACATGAATCCATAATTATTTCTATTTTAAAAATTAATATTCGAAAGACTTACTATCTACATCTGAATATAAATATACCAAAAAAATAAAGCACTAAAACAAATAATACTATATTGATTTAATTAAAAAATAACAAATCATAGACAATTACAGGAATTAACCACTTGTAATTTTTATAATATTTTGTTAAAAATAAATCGTATATTGCTTTTATGGCACTTCCAATTTGCGCCCTTTATATTTTCGTCTTCTGTTTTCTCACCTTAAAGTCAGTTCGATCCTTTACAAGGATGTGAAATTTTTAAGATGGCATACACCAAAATACAAGTTTTACTATTCTTTATAGTTGTAAATCTTCTTTTTAGGATAAAACACTAAAAACAGTGTTTAATTATCCAAACACCTTTTTGATATTATATAAAATCATTAAAAAGAAAGTTCTGAAGGGTTAAATATCTATTTATTGGAGAGGAAGAAAACTTCATATCTTACTCTTTTAAATCAACTTGAATTTGATAATAGTGATTTAAAATTGATATTACAGTCTTCTCTCTTAGATAATTCTGAAAAGCTGACAATAATAAATAACTGTCCTGATAATGTGATTACCACAAATAGTAATTTAAAACTATTAAGTCCTATACTTATAACAAATGATAACCTCACCGTTAATGATACAATTTTAAGTTCAATTCTAAATAACAACCACATTTCTGTTATTGAACGACTTAAACTATTCAACAAAAACTACAAAAAATATAATTTAGGATTTATTGAGAATTACTTAGAAAATTTAGGAAATGAATATGCTCAAATTACTGACAAGAGTAGAAAAGCAAGAATCGCTAAGAACGCTGATAATAGCCAACTTTTAAATATTCTAGTAAGTAAAGGTTACATATCATCTTTTTCAGATAAAGACACTCATTATAGAGTAAATCATAAACGAACGTAAATCATAATTGATTGATTTTAATATTGTACAAAAATGAGGAATACTAGTAACTATACAATTTTCAGGGAAGTTTACATCAACTACTTACTTTAAGGTCTTCAAAATAAATAATTTTCACTATCTTTATTCTACTCGCTTTTTTAGACGTGAGCTATTAGGTGAGTTGGTTTTTTACAAACAAGACAATTAATTGATTTAAAGATATTTACGAGGATTGGTTCGAATCCTGCCACCCCGACTTACTAAAAGCTCTAACGAAAGTTAGGGCTTTTTTGTTTAGTTAACGGTTTTCTGGAGAAGCTTCAAAAGTTGGGGTCAGGTGCAAAAGTTGGGGACTATGTAATAAATATACCGCTCATACATGAATATCCTGCGATTAAAACGAAACATCCTTTTAAAAGTTTTTTTCCTTCATCTAAGTTAATAGCAGTCAGTATAGCTTGTATGGTTGTATCCCCCGACTAAAAAAGCGCCAATGAAAATTAGTCTATTTTTATTGATTTTTTGTACCTTGAGCCCATGCAAGAGAATGTTCGACCTACCTTTTTACCCCTCACTTCTCAACATAGTGTGGTGCTCACGTGGCTACTCAATAGTTTGGGTGGTATTCTCTTAGCAGGCTTGTTTTTCCTACTTGCTTGCTTGCCTTTTTTGGTTTCAAGAGATAGTGAAGTACGGATTATCGTTGGGCTCATATTTTATCCGCTTTGGGCTTATGCGTTATATCGCTTTATTCGCTATATCAAAAACAAAATGGCGGGAGCCATACGAAACATTCGCATTGATGAAAAAGGGATTCATTTTGATAAGAAAAAAGGAAATACAGTTCACATTCCCTACGACCTACTAGGACCATCCTCCCGTTCCACCCCGTATGATGTCTATCTTGTACCTGTAAACAAAACACAGCACCTCGCTTTTGGTTTACAGGGCGTTGAAACCACTCTTGTATTTGACGGGAGTGATATAGGAAGTGTATCTTACATCAAAAATGGAAGAGCCTTACGGGCTAAATTCATTGAGGGAATTGCTCGCTTTCGACCTGATTTAACCATTGATCCTGCTGTATTTAAAGCGTTTAGTATTCACCCTCAAAAATTCACCTTTGATGGCAAACAGTATAGAAAACATGTCCTACAAGGCCTACTGATGCTCGTTGGTCTATTGGCACTTGGTTGCTTAATAACCCTGCTACTTACTCTATTTTAGGCGTGTATAAGCTAACTACAAATCTTCTTTTAAACACTGCTTACTGGTCTCCAGATTCGTTATTTCCCCTTTTAGAATAAACGGTTGGAATTTTTTGCCCTTGCTATTATCGAGGCGTATAGCACTTTCAGGTTGTTCTTTTGGTTGCACTTGTGTTTGTATTCATTAAATTACTTGACTGCTCCCTTCTGTACTTGTAATGTTAAATTCCCCCAACTCAAAAGCATAGACAGTAAAGTATATACAACGCGACATGAGATACAAGAAAGCGTATAAATCGGAGAAAAGTGACATACTTCTAAAAAGAAACGGCATTTTATTTATAGTATTTTAATTAACATTTTTAAGATGCAACTACCTCTCCAACCTGTATAAATAAAACCTAAAAGTCTTTATGTATAAAAAACACCTCCATATTTAACGAATTTACTCTACACTATTGTAGTTTGACTTGCGTATATTTGTTAAGAAAGTTAATACAATAAAAATGAATCATCATCTCACGAAATACACTATTTGTCAAACAGCCATGCAGTTCTTTTCATCGGAAGGATTTGAAAAGGTGACCCTGGAAAGCATTGCTAAGGCGGTGAATTTGAATGAAGCCGATGTTTACCTCTATTTTGGATCGAAAGAAGATATTATCCTTTACCTCTACCACAGTATTAACAACGATTGGCAGCTTGCTGTTCATGCTCTTACACAAGAAAAACTAGCGGACCGTTTTGAAGCTGCACTACTGACCAAAATCACGTTACTGGAAGATTATAAGGACGTATTGAGTCAGATGATTCCTATTTTACTATCAGATTCTAAAGTTTCGGTTCACGCACCACAAACCTCACACATCAGAGCTTTAGGTATTCAGATTATAAACGACATCCTAAAGGGTGCTACGGATAGTAACACCCTGCAGAAGAAGATAGTAGACCTTCCTTCCATTCTCTATACACTTCATTGGGGTATCTTATTCGTTTACCTCAAAACGGGAAAAAAAGAAAAGACAATAACCTCTATTCGTTTAATGGCAAAAACATTAAAAAAAGCCAATCGATTTTCATTTGCACTCCATTTGTTTCCGCTAATCAATGATATCAGCCTGTGGACCGAAGAGTTTATTCATACCAATCTTCCTTTAAATCATTCGCTAAACCGAGAGTTATTTAATATCATCGCAAACAATCGTAAAATAAGCACGTTAGACAACGGATGTACCGCCGACTTCTGCGGGGAGTGCTTTGCTATTCACGAAACAAAAATCAATTATTTTACCAGTCAAAATCTACCTTTACATTTTATCTTACCCGCCTTTCCAGCTAAATCACCTAACCCTGAAAAAGTATTGGGTTCTTTGCCCGACTTAGGTGAGGAGATTGCCTTAATGACATTGGAAAATATGTGTAAAGAAATAAGTAGTATTTACACTCCTGGTGCTACACTAACCATTTGTTCTGATGGTCGAATTTTCTCTGAATTAGTTGGGGTGACGGATGCACAAATTACGCAATATGTAAAAAGAATAAAAGATCTTATTGTCAAGCTCAAGCTACAGCATATTACTATTGTTAACTTAGAGGATTTAACCACTGGTAATTCGTTTGATGTACAACGAAAAGAATTACTCGAAAAATATGCGGAACCTTTGGAAGATTTGCAACATAGAAGAAAGGTAAATCCTGAATTTCAACATCTTTTTAATGGTATTCACCGCTTTATTTCAGAGGACAGGAAAGCGGTAGCTCCAGATAGCACGATGAGTCAGATTAAAAAAGAATCCAAAACAATTGCCTTACAAGTCATCCAGCACAGCAATGCTTGGACGAGGTTTTTATTATATATTTATCCGAATGCTATTCGCCTATCTATACATCCCTATAATTCTCATAATGACAAAATAGGAATTCAACTGACCAAAGCAACAAATAACTGGATTACACCTTGGCATGGTGTACTGGTATTAGACACTGACGGATACATTTTAATGAAAAAAAGTGAAGCAGAACAGAAAGGGGCACGCCTAGTAACAGAACACAACCAACCGTACTATTATACTTTACTTGCAGAACAATGAATTATACAGTAGAACATCTTCATCCCTTTGGTATCCAAATTCGACATCAGACGGGTTCAAACTCCATTGAACAATTCTCTACCGAACAGCTTAACGAATGGATTGTCCAACACAAATTAATTGTATTTAAGGGCTATCAAACGTTGCCCAAACAAGAGTTGGCTCTTTTTGCTCAAAGACTAGGTAAACCCCTACAATGGGTCTTTGGAGCAATTAACGATTTACAAGTAAAGCCAAAAACAGAAAACTATATTTTTACTGATCACGAGGTTCCTATGCATTGGGACGGGGCTTTTGTAGGAAAAATTCCCTACATCATCCTTTTTCAGTGTATTACAGCCCCCCAAAAGGAAGATGGCGGAGGAACCACTTTTTGTCATACGCAGAAGATAATAGCTAATCGTTCAGCAAAAGATCAAAAAGAATGGGACAAAATTTCGATTACCTATACAACGAAGAAAATCGTTCACTATGGGGGAAAAATCAAACAAAAACTGACGCAAAAACACGAAGTTGAACCTATCGAAGTGTTGCGATATGCAGAACCTGTTGATGATCTCAACCCTGTCACACTAACTATCTCAGGATTAGAAAACAAAACAGCCGATGAATTTATTCTGGAAATGAAGGAAAAACTATATCATCCGGACTATCTCTACACCCACCGTTGGGAAAACGGAGATATTGTATTAGCAGACAATCATACCCTACTACACGGCAGGGAAGCTTTTACTAAACCAAACGAGCGTTATATACAGCGCATCAATATCCTACACCGTCCAAAAGGTTTTTCTATTCAACGTTTTATTTCCAATTGCCTAACCATTAGACGAAAGGAGTTTTTTGTTGCTGAATTACCCATTTTTCTTATCCCTTTGCTGATTAGCATACAATCGTGGAACGACTTTCTAGCTCCAACGCTTTATCTTGGTCTAGCTGCCATTATTCTGTTGTTTAATATTGGGGATATGATTAACTGTTATGCGGATTACAAACTAGATGCTATTTATAAAAGTCACTTATCTAATGCAGTCTATGAGTTAGGAAAAAAAAATGTAAAAGTACAGCTTATACTTTCAGGTATTCTTGCCCTCATACTAACCTGTTATATTGCCATTGATACGAATCAGTTTTATTTAATACCCTTAACCGTAGTGGGTGTTTTCATCGGCCTCCAATACTCTATTCCGCCCTTTAAATTTAAATCCCAAGGTCTCTTACAATTACTCTGTCTCTGGCTGATTATTTTTGTTGGACCTATGCTATACACAGCAATCATCACTCATGGTTTTCCTGAGCTGGTGTCCTTGGCTCTATTTTGTTTTTACGGCTTACACCAAATGGGTATCATTATGCTAAATACAGCTGAAGATTATACAGAAGATAAAGCCAGTGGCCTCAATACTATTATCATTAAATTGGGACTCCATCGATCACTCAACTTTGCCTTTCAACTCGTGATTTTTTCTGGAGTAGTGATTCAACTTTTATTTGCCTATGCCTTCTATCAAAATCAGGTGGCAGAATACCTCTATTTATCTATCGGTTTATTTACTGTAGGCTGGTTAGTAATTGTCAAGGAGTATAAAAAAGTCATTGACAACATCAACTGCAAAAATGAACAGGACGCCATAGAAGAGATAAAAAAGAATGGAATGAAAGTTCCGCGTTGGTTAAAGATTGGCGCTTATGCCACACTTGTTGTTGTAGTTGTTTTATTTAGTTGGAACGTAAGTCATTAACCTTATGGACACTACACCCTATGATTGTGCCATCATTGGCGGCGGCGTTGCAGGACTATCGCTAGCCATACTCCTAGCGCAATCCAACCAAAAAGTCATCCTGTTTGAAAAAGAACAATTTCCTTTTCACAAAGTTTGTGGAGAATACATTTCTAATGAAAGTATTCCTTTTCTCACTTCCTTAGGTATTAATTTCAGTAAACAAGCCCTACCAGACATTGACAAGTTACTGTTAACTTCTCCTTCTGGAATTTCGATTCGATGTCCTTTATCTATAGGGGGTACTGGACTGTCACGCTATGAGTTAGATGCTCAACTCTATGCTATTGCAGTAAATCAAGACGTGGATGTGCACACCAAAACCAAAGTAGAACAGGTAAAATTCGACAATAACTTATTTGAAGTTTGTACAGCTAATGAGCGTTTTTATGCCCGAACTGCTGTTGGGGCATTTGGAAAAAATACCAATATTGATGTGCAACTCAAGCGAACGTTTCGCGCTACAAAACAAAGTAACCTCTATATTGCGGTTAAGTATCATATCTACGCTGATTTCTTTGATCGTACCCAAGTAGAGATGCACAACTTCTCTGGCGGATATTGCGGACTATCTGCCATTGAGGACAACAAAGTAAATATGAGCTACATCAGCAAAGTTCAAAACTTGAAAAAAGCAGGAAGTATTCCACAAATGGAAAAAACAATCCTGTCTAAAAACCCTCATTTAAAACAGTATTTGGAACGAGGTACATTTCTTTTTGATAAGCCTCTGACGATTTCCCATCTGTACTTTGGGATGAAAAATACAACAAGAGACCATCTACTCCTGTTGGGGGATGCTGCTGGAAATATTGCTCCTTTAAGTGGCAATGGAATGAGTATGGCCTTGCAATCAGCTAAACTGGCATATGAATGTTTATTACCTTATCTAAAACAGCAATCTACATGGGCTGAGATGGAAAAACAGTATACGAAGGCGTATTACCACACGTTTTCAAAGCGTATTTGGACTGCGAAACAAATCAACCGCGCCTCTCTTTACACCCCATTACTTACAGATATAACTTTTAGTTTTTTAAGACTGTTTCCAGCTATCGTGAAAAAAGGTAGTGCACAGATACATGGAGACGTTTTTTAATTTATATCGTATTTTCTATACTCATCGAAGAAATGAAAAAAGCGAAGAGATTTACCTCTTCGCTTTTCTTTTATTACTTATTGCTCTTGTATCCTTTACTTACTACTTTCCACAATTTTCATTGTATTCTGGAAAAATTTCCAATGCCATACGCTGTACTTTCGGCGCATTAAGCTCAACCTCGCTCTTAATCAAAGCTCCTAATTTCGATTTTTTCTTCTCTTCCTTTTCTGGATTATAACTCGGATATTCGTTGTTTAGCATCTTGGTACGCACAGACGAACAATCTTCAGTCAATTTTTTAAAATCGCTGCTATTTAATTCTTCAATCTTACCTCCATTTTTCACCACTAAAAGTGTGGGATAGTCAATAATCTGTTTAATATCCTGCTCTTGCTCTCTAATTTCTTTCTCTCCAAAAGCCACAGAAGAAGGTAAACCGTACAATCGATATACTTTAATGGCACCTTGTACTAAAACCTCTACCATATATTCAGAGGTAGCTAAATTTTTAATCAATTTTACTTTGCCCGCAATTCCACCTTTATCGCTAGTCGAAGACTCTCGTAGGTTCTTGTATTTAATCAATTCAAATTCCCGTAACACACCTTCATCATAAGCAGCATAGGCAGTTAACTCATCTGCTTTTAGCGTTTTTAACTTTTGTCTCTTTTTATCGTGATCAATTTCATCTAAGGCAATAAACTTAACCTTGGCTTGGTTTATCCAAGGGGTTTCATCTGTTCCCATCAACTTTACCACGCCTTCTATTTTCTTGCCGTCCTTGTTGATAATCCATCCCATTTTTTCGTTTCCTCTCAATTCATATTCCTCTGTCACCTCTTGGGCAAATAAAGCAAAAGGCAATACTGTGAGTAGGGTAGTACGTAGTATTTTTTTAAGCATAATCTATATTTTTAAAAAGTGAATATTTCTATAATTAAATCTTAATTATAAGCTAACACAAATATATACTTATTTCAAAAACAACCTCTTAAAACAAATAATTTTACTTTTAATGCAAAAAAAAACACAAACAATTGTTTGTGCTTTTCTATATTTTATTGTTTGACTTAATACCTCCAGGCCAAAATACGGCTGATCTTATTTCCTTGCTCCATCTGAATGACACGAACTTCTGCTGCTTCTGCTCTTTTAAGTAAGGATTGTAGGCCTTTAAGATTGTCTTTATTGGACACTAAGCTCGTAAACCAAACCGCCTGTCTTTTAAAGTGTTTACTCTCATAAATATAATTCGTAATAAAGACTTTTTCTCCACCTTCACACCACAATTCGTTATGCTGACCACTAAAGTTCTGTACGGGTTTTCCAATTACTTCTTTTCCTAAGTTCTTCAACTTTTGTGTAGTTTTCGCCAATACCTCTTCCCGAGAGGAAAAGAAAGGCGGGTTGCAAATGACAGCATCGAAATACTCTTTTTCACCGATGATATTTTTCAATACATTGCGCTTGCTCATTTGCTGGCGGAGGGTCACTTTCTGTTTTAAATGTGGGTTATTCGCTATAATATGACTAGCCGTCTTCATCGATACGACATCCACTTCAGATCCAACAAATTCCCATCCGTATTCTGCTACACCTAGAATCGGATAAATGACATTGGCTCCAACGCCTAAGTCTAATACTTTTACTCCACTACCCGTTGGAATTTTACCTCCATTGTCTTCAGCTAATAGATCGGCGATATAGTGGATGTAATCAGCGCGTCCAGGAATAGGAGGACAAAGATTGGTCTTCGGCATTTCCCAATACGTAATTTTATACGCGCTCATGAGGATAGCCTTATTGAGCAGTACAACCGCTTCCGGAAGTGAAAAATCAATGGTATCTCTACCTGATGGATTCTTTTGTATAAAAGCTTCCAGTTCAGGTACGACTGCCTTCAATCGATTAAAATCATACCCTTTTTGGTGCTTATTGCGTTCGTGTAATTTCTTTCGAGATTGCTTTTCGTCTTTCATGCGCGTATTCTTTCTTACTCTTTGCAACAAAATTAGACTATTTCAATGGTTTTCCTACGGTCTACTTGATTTAATTACCTCTTCTTTGCTCCTATTCTACTCCTAAATTGAGCTAAAATCCATGTGTTTCTCTAACTTATTCGTGCTGAATTAAAACTCATTTCAGCATCTCTCTTCCTGTTTCACTACCACTTATAAGAAAGCATGACCCAACAACTACGCGCTTAAAATGCCTTTTCAACGCTAGTATTTCTTACACCGCTATTTCTTCCTATTTTTATTGTTATTATTTTAATTTACCATTGAAATAAATGACATAAATAAAAAATGCCTCAAATAAAATGTAGAAAAATCGGGAATTAAAACCACACTTTGTGTATTTTAAACCCATTTTACTTAAAGATAACTAGAAAATAAAAGAATAAAACAAAAAAATTCAAAAAGACATAAACAGCTATTAATCAATAACTTACATTATTTTAAGCACCAATTAATTCTTTAACTTCTTTTTTTAACAGAATATAAAAATATAAAAAACACTTTTAACTCCTTTTAATTTACAATAAACACATTTTTTAGTTAAAAAATACAATTAATAATTTTTATAGTAAAACAAAGCCTTTGTTGCTTCTATCCCGCATTATCGCTAGAATAGCATCTGTATTCTATTTTTTTAACACTATCTACTAATACCTAATGAAAATTAACTAAAAATTTCATTATTTCTTTTTGTGCATGAAAATTGAACCTTACTTAATACCTGTGAAAATTATTTAGGACAGCTAGTATCACAGTGTATATAAACCCTTTAAAAAAACAAAATTATGAATCACCAAAATTCAAGAAACAGTCCGTCTCAAGACAACAGACAATCTGCTTTTTATCATATGGCAGAAGAGATTTACCAACTCGGGTATGAACATGGGTATGACGATGGTGCAGATGATGAGCGTTACAATGATGAAATGGATCAAGAAGATTTAGAATACTTCTTTGATGAAGAGGACTTCGATTATGATGAAGATGATAATCAAGATCCATATTCAAACTTTAATGAAGGCGATCATCCTCGTGATGCACAAGGTCGATTCACCTCAAAATCAAGAAGCGGGAGAACTCAAAGTTCAGGTCATTATGATAATCAACGCTCTAGTAGATCGTATGGTTCATCTTCCAGAGGTAGATCCAATAATTCATCAAGAAATATGGGGCAAGGTTCAGGAAGCAGAAGTTCTAGTAGTACTTCTCGTGATGGACGAGCTACTTCGAGAGGAAGATCCTATTCTTCTTCGAATAATTCAAACCGTTCACATTCAGCAAACGGTTCAAATAATGGGACTAGCCGTCGAGGTTTCGCCTCAATGAGCAAAGCTAAGCGAACTGAAATAGCAAGAATGGGTGGTCGTGCATCCCATGGTGGCGGACGTTCAACAAGTGGCGCTAGAAGATAATTAACTGCTAGACCCATATCAATTAAAAGAAGGAGATTCTTCTCCTTCTTTTATAAAAAAAGAAAAAATATGAAAAATTCAACTGATATATCGGAAACAAGTCCGGCATTTAAGACCTTATTTATCAAGCTACTGAAAGGGATCTACAATACCGAGCATGCTATTGTAGATGCACTACCTACGCTTATACAAGCCGCTACGACACAGGAATTAAAAGAGAGCTTCCAAGATCATGAACTTGTCACCAAAAGACAAATCATGCGCTTAGAGCGCATCTTCAGAAAATTAGATCTTACTGTGGAAAAACAAAGCTGTGCAGTGATGGAAACCTTTGAAGCTATCACACAAAAAATAATTAAGGTTACCCCGGATAACAGTATGGTAAGGGATGCAGGACTGATTGTAGTAGCCCAACAAATCGAGCATTATGAAATTGCTACTTATGGTGGGTTAATTCAATTTGCTTTAGCCATCGAGGCGTATGAAATTGCCAACTTACTTGAACAAACCCTTGAAGAAGAAGAAGATACAGACTTTGAGCTTACCCAAATAGGAGAATGTCACATTAACCTACAAGCCAGTGAAGAAGAAAGTCATACTCAAGAAAATGAAGAGAAAGAGGAGGAAAAAAATTCTTCAAGCAGTACAAAACGAAACAGCGCTAGCGCTACTAAAGATAAAGAAACTAAACTAAAAAAATAGTTTTATTCTACTCAATAAAATTGCTAGATTTTTGAAAATCAAGTGGCTTATTCAGGGTTATTTCCATAGTCACTCATACTCGAAAAATTACTGACCCTGGTAAGCCACTTTTATTCACTTAAACACATCTATTTATGGGAGTATCCGTTACTTACAAACTTTTTGTTATCCTCTTTACCGTCCTGTTTTTTGTCTTTTTTTTATTTGTTTCTTGTAAGAACAAATCCAATTCAGAACAATACTTATACAAGGAAGAAAGTGTACCAAAACCAGTACACACGGCTCCATTTTCGTATGATGACCAGTATGACACCACCGATCAGGAGACGCTACAAAAGCGATTCAGTGATTTATTGGCTACCCAGTTATACTATACCAAAATTGCAATAACGCAAAGTCAACAACCACAGATTCAAGAATTTGCAGAACGTGTTTTGCTTGAATATGAGCATGCTCTCCAAGAGATGGAAAGTCTGATTAGCAGAGAAAAACAAGAGGAACTTTTATTTCGAAGAGGAACGAAACTCCTTCTACCGAAATTAGAAACACCAAACCTCTCTACCTACGACCGCGACTTTCTAGATGAAACTATTAAGTTACAATTTAGCATTCGCGAGGTACTTTGGTATCTAAAAAAAAGCACTAAAAACGCTGATTTACAAACGTTTTACAGCAAGTTAATACAAGAAATCGAATTGCGTATTGACCAAGGCGTTAACTTATTACATGATATTTAACCAATATAGAAATTATGAAAACATATAAAAAACCCCTATTATTCGTCATTTTTTTGTTTGCACTTGTCACTTCGTGCAAGGATCAACCCAAAGCCAAGGCGCCTGAAAAAATAGCAAAAGAGCAAAACCAAGCCAATCAACAGCATCAAGTAACCCACAAAAAAGTAGTCGATTACTCCACCTATTTGGTCGATATTGTTCACGATCAACTTTTTGAGATTGAATTGGGCAAATTGGGCAAGCAAAAATCAACCAATGAAAATATCCGTGATTTTGCTGCTGAATTAGAGAAACACCATGAAAAAAGACTACAAAAACTCAATGTTTTGGCAGCTGACTTCCACTATGCAGTACCTCATAATCTATCGGATAAACAATGGGAAGAAATACAAGACTTAGAACAAACCAAAGCGAAGAACTTTGATAAAAAATGGCTAGAAATTGTTATTTCAAAACACAACCAAGCTGCAGATGTCTTGATTGATGCTATTAATAAAATTGACAACCAAAATATGAGAAATCAATTGAATGAGACTTTACAAGAAGTACGTTCCCATTTAGAAGCCGCAACTTTTATCCAAAATAAACAACTAAAATAGCAACATTTTAAGCTTTTATTTTTTTTTCTAACCGCCTAAATCTCTTTCAATTTAGGCGGTTTATTTTACCAAGAAATCGTCAATCTTCAATCCTTTGTAATTCTGTTTTCGATAGTGCGCTGGACTACACTGGACTACCTTTTGAAAATTGCGGAAGAAACTAGAATAATCCGAAAAACCACATTTTTCTGCAATTGCCTGGATAGACCACTCCGAATATGCCAATAATTGTTGCGCATATTCAATACGCTGAGTTAAATAATACGTATAAAAAGTTTGATTATATAGTAATTTAAATCCTTTCTGAAAGGTACTTTTACTTAAATCAAACGCCTGACAAAGTTCGTCTATGGTATAAATTTTCTCATAATCTTTAGTCCCTAGTAAGGCGTGGATACGTTGAATTTTATCGCGCTCTGTTTCATTCATTTTTCGCATTTTTTTAAATGCAGCTGGACTAGTTTGATGATTTTCCTGAATGATAGGATTTACCAAAGCAAAGCTCATCCAAATATCATGTGACTTGTCCATATAGTGAAAACCACAGTACCCATTGAGCCTTTGCCCATCAACGCTCAACTGCAAAGAAAAGGAGTTTTTAGCCGCAGGAGCTTGTAAAAACATCAAAAAATGCTTCATCCACTTTTCTTGCTGTTCTTCTTCTAAAAAATCAATTACATTGCGATTAACAAATACCGTTTCATCGAAAGACTGTTGATTATCTTGAATAAGCGATAAATCTAAAATTTGTCCTTGAGCACTAATTTTGACAATACTTGTGGTAACGAATTCGTATCCGAAGGTTGGTTGTAAAGAAATAAAATACTTAAACTTACTTTCATAATTCCCCGCCAAAATATTAAACAAAAATTCAGCATGAGAGAAACAATCTTGCTCCATTTTTGGATTAAGGCGTTTAGCATAATTTCCGTTGGATAATTCCTCTAGTGCTTCAATTAAAGCCTTTAGTCTTTCTTTGCTGATTGTAATGGACATGGGATACTATTAGTTCTTTTATTGATTTTCAAAATACTCTCCACTAGTTTCACTACCTAATAAATTTAATTGGTCACCCTCATGCGCTGCTAAAAGATAGTTCACTTATCTATTTTAGACCTTTTCCTATCTCCTTTTTACCTTTAATACCAACATACCTGAATCAAATGAAACAAAAAGGATGAATTTCTTGTCCAAATTATACCAAAAAACGAAAGTGACGCATATGAAAACACTTCATATATACCACTTCTATTATTTATATTCGATTTAAATTTTTTAAATAGCACTATTTCAACAACAAATGTACATATTTTCAAAAAGTATAGCAATTTAATAACACTTTTTATAGTAGATGCAATGCTATGACTTATTGAGCCCTCGTCTTGATTGAGTAAATACAACAGTAGGACAAGAAGAAGGGATATCCCTAGACTTTTAATTGCCGTAGTAAGGTATAAAAAAAATCAAAGGTCGTAGACCTTTTTTGTCAAAAGGAATACAACCTTTGAAGAAATTATTTCAAGAAAGTGTAGATATTAAACACCTATAATGTAATGCGTCCCCCTGTAGCAGAAATAATAGTACCCGAAATATAGCTGGCTGCCTCACTAGCAAGAAAAATATAGGCAGGAGCAATTTCACTCGGTTGTGCAGGTCGTTTCAATGGTGTATTTTGTCCAAAAGTGTCGATATCGGAAAGAGTTGTCGGAATCAAAGGTGTCCATACTGGCCCTGGCGCAACGGCATTTACACGAATACCCTTTCCCTGTTCTAAGAACATCTTACTCATACTAGCGGTCAAATTTTGAATGGCTGCTTTAGAGGATGCATACATCAATAAATCAGGGTTGGGATCATACACATTAACTGAAGTTGTATGGATAATACTTCCTCCTTTTGGGATATGGTCTAAGCTATACTTCGTCATATAAAATAAGGCGTACACATTGGTTTCATACGTCATTTTTAAATCTTCTTCCGTAATAGCTACAAACGCTTTGTGTTCTTTCTGAAAAGCAGCATTGTTAATTAAGACATCTATTTGCCCAAAAATTTCAACTGTAGTAGCTACTATCTTTTTGCAGTTGTCCGCCTGTTTGATATCCGCCTGAATAGCCAGTCCTTTTACACCAGCTTGTTCTATCCATTGTAGCGTATCTTTGGCGTCTTCCTGTTCTTCTTCGGATAAATAAACCAATACTACATTAGCTCCTTCTCGAGCAAAAGCAATGGAAATGGCTTTTCCTATCCCCGAATCTCCTCCGGTAACAAGTACTGTTTTACCCGCAAATAATGCATGCCCTTTATACGTATATTCACCATGGTCGGGATAATTTTCCATGCGATGCTCACTTCCTGGAGGGCTTTGTTTTTTCTCTTTTTTCATTTTTTTACTTTTTTTGGTTGTTTAAAGTAAAACGAAAACCGTGCAATTTCCTTTTTCTCTCTCTTCTGCTTTCATTTTACGCTACTTTGAAAAATAAAATGTAGAATCTACGGGCAATAATTCTACAAAATGTAGATAAAGGCACTACAAAATCACTCTATTTTTTTATCCATTGTATAAAATAACAACATAATAAACACTCTTTTGAACTAAAAAAACACTATGCTTCCCCTGTTTTTCCTCTTTTGCTTTTTAAAACAAATAGCCATAAGTAATTTAAATAATTGCATATTTAAGTTTAGCATGACTTTTGATTTAGTTTAAGCACTATTGAAGCAATGAAATAATAAATACTAGCTGTCACTACTTTTTATTAATCAAAAAACTTCAAGAATATGAATAATCGCAATAACAACAGAGCAAGATCAAATCGTCAGAGAAGTACTATGAATAACTCTGGTCATCCAAGAAATTACGATAACTACAACGAGAATCAATTTCAAGATAATTATCGTTTTGACGATTATAATCACAACACAAATGATAGAGAGGACTATCGATTCAATAATTCAAGAAATCCTCAATACGACAGCCACGTAGATTATGAAAATGATGGGTATTTCAACGATAATGAGTATCATCCCAATCAGCGTTCCAACTACATGGATAGCTATGATAGAAACTTGGAGCACCCAATGAATCGTCAAAGAGATTACAACCAAGAAATCTACGCGAGAAATGATTATTACTCAGACCATCCTAATTATAATGACAATAGTTATGAAGGCAACGACGATTACTATGGGTACAATGAAGCGTTTGATAATCGATATGATCAAGAGTATGACCATCCTTATCGTATGAACTCACCAAGAGAATATGGCCATCAAAAGCAAAACTACGGGCAAAATCAATCATACAACCAGGGGTATAATTCCTCGCAAAGCGGGAGAAACAATCGTTCTCGCAATACGTTAGGAAGAACCTCTCATCAGTACGATACTATGGATACATCAAGAGATTCGATCTTTACCGATGACCAATCCTACAACAACCGCAGATCAAGACGCTACGGTTTTGGAAGTCGATACAATGATTAGTTCATTCCAATTTATATTTCGTTATTTTCTGTAAACAAAGAGGAAGCTTGAATCAAGTTTCCTCTTTGTCTTTTTATCCCCTACTATTTCACGTTATATTCGGGGGGTTGGTGTTTGGGATTTGGGATTTGGCGTTTGGCGTTTAGTTCAATTGATCGTTTTACTACAATATTCTATTCAAAACGAAGGCGAACAACGAAAAACAAAAGCCAAACAACAAAAAAACCCTATATAACTCGTATACAGGGTTTTTTCCTTTTTCATAGCTTCAATTATCTCGAGACTTGAATCAAAAACTCAAGCAAATCGAGGGTATTCCTGATCCTATTTCAACCAGTTTGAGTAAAGAAAAGAGAAGCCTAGTCAAGGAATATACTTGTTTCGTACTTCTCTCTTCTTTCGTTTTTAGTATAATGAACTAAAACAGAATATTGTTACTCCTCCTTCCAATTACGAATTACATCTTCCAGTTCTTCTCGTGTTTTACCGCTTTTCTCTTGCATTTTTCCTACCACTTCATCCCATTTTCCTTCGGCAAAAACAGCGTCGTTGTCAAACCATTCGCCATATTTTTGTTTGACTGCTCCTTTAACTCTTTTCCATTTTCCTTCTAATTCTAACTTATTCATAGGTTTATGTTTTTTATGGTTATTATTTAATTTTATTATCAATTGGTGTTCTATTTCTCTTCAGTGTTAGAACACGCTTCTAAACATTCCTCCGCATGATGTATTGTTTTCTTTAACACAAAAGCTACTACAGTTAAACCTGCAGCCACACAACAAAGGATTTTTCCATACTTGTAAAATTCATCTTTTTTCATAACGTACTTTTTTTAATTAATACACTTGATGTAGCAACATTTTTACAATTTTTTTTCCTTTTGTCTATATGCTTTTTCAAGTGGGAATTTAGGTCTTATACTTTACTCTTTGTTCCTTGAACAAGACGTATGACAAGCATAATTAAAGCAACTAACAGTAAAATGTGTATAGCCTCTCCGATTAATTGCCCAAAGGCAAAAAAACCAACTCCCCATCCTAACAGTAAAAGAATCACAATGATCCAAAAAATATCTCTCATTTTTTTGATTTTAGCGTTTTTACTCTTCTTTCTAGTTTCCCTATCTCGTAAGGAAACTTAACCTTCAGTCTGGAAGAAATAAGTTTTTTAAATGAATGTCCTTCTTCCTTCTCTTTTATCTTTAATTCTCATTTGAACATTTTATCGCGATACTGTTCTTTTTTCTTTTTAAGTAAGAATAATCTAACTTTCTTACTTATAATAGAACAAAAAGTATACAAAATGCGAATTATATCTAAAAAAAATTCAAAATAGAACATGTATTCTTTCTGTCATAGTAGGCTATAGCTTAGATACAAGCCTGTTTGCATTAAATTATCTAATTAGCAAGAAAACAACATAAAAAAAACAAAATTGTGTATAAAAATGTAGAAACAATCCTCTAACTGTGTGTATACTCTACATTTTATATCGATAAATTAAAAATAAACAAGCTAGACCCATTATTCATTCTTTTCACTTACACAAAACCAAAAAAGTAATTGATATTCCGTTTAAAAAAAATCTCTAAGAGACGAGGAGCTACTGGCCCTAACAGCGAACTACTTCTGGTACTCCACGCTATACAGGCATAAAAAAAGCTCAAAAAAGCTAGTGGCTTTTTGAGCTTTTAGAGGGTGACAACAACAAAAACAACTCTTTATTTAGCGATTACTTTTGGCATTCCAATTTCACCATACATCAAGGTTTTTACTAAAGGCTTTAGGCGGTCTGTAGCCAATAAATATAAGCTTGGTGGAATTTGAGGGCGAGCTCGAACAACTACTTTCTGATTCTGATAAGGAGTTAGATCAACCGCTTCAACGTTAGATCGCCAGAGATCTAATTCCAATGCTGCTTTATCTTTAAAATCAAAGTGAACTGCACAATTGTGCAACTTACTAGCGATAACCATGTATACCCACGAAGGGATAATGGTATCCACCGAACAGTAAATAGCAACTGCTTTGTTCGTATAAAGAGTAAAATCAATTGCAGCTAAAGCCGCGCGAAATTCTTTTTCTTTGATAATCATTTCCATAAAGAGCAATTGCTTGATATCAAATCCAACAATCTCAATTGCTGGGCGATAATCCACCAGGTCAAATGCTATAATTCCTGATGCTTCAACTTTGTTTACAAAAGGTTCTGATGACATCTTCTTACTTTCTAATTAAACACAAAACTACGGATAAAAACTAATAAAACAATTTTTTATTGTTTTATTAAGCATGCATTGTATTTACCACCTTACCTTATTCAATATTCTTGTCATTTGGGCGAATTTACTTAACTTAGTCGCCCAATAAAACAATGTTTAGTTGTCAAATGAAAAAATCCTTAGTTGATCACATCTTGAAGTTTATCCGACTTACTAGTGAAATAACAGCAGCTGCGCTTGCTGAAGAATTAAGCCTCACGAAAGAAGGAGCTAGACAAAACCTGTTGAAACTCGTGGAGGAAGGCTTGATTATTAGCACGTCAAAAAGGGAAGGTGTAGGACGTCCTATCACCTATTACACCCTGAGTGAAAAGGGAATTGCCAGGCTACCAGACGCCCATGCAGAGGTAACTGTAGAACTTCTTCATTCAGTTAAAACATTGTTGGGAGAGAATGCACTGGATTTACTGATTGGTGAGCGCGAAAAAAAAGTATATGCGCGTTATGAAAAACGACTAGCCTCGGCAGTTAGCTTAGAACAAAAGCTAGATTTACTCACGCAAATCCGAACAGAAGAGGGCTATATGGCGCATTGGGAGGAAAAAGAAGGCGTTTATTTTCTCATTGAAAACCACTGCCCTATTTGTGCAGCAGCTACTGCTTGTCAAGGATTTTGTCGGGCTGAATTACGCAATTTCAGCTCATTGCTCGGCACAGACTATCAAGTGAAACGCATTGCTCACTTACTCGTGGAAGGACAGCGTTGTGTCTATAAAATCACGGCAACTAGCTAGTATTCTTTTAAACAAGCCTCTCAAAAAAAACAGAGGCCTGTTTTTCTAGTTTTTTACTACTCCTTCCTGAACAGAGGGTACTGTAATTGAAAATTCACTTCCTGCTCCATATTCACTGTGAACCGCAATCGTTCCTCGTTGGGCTTCAATAAATTCTTTGCTAATTGACAACCCTAAGCCCGTCCCTTCTCGGTGCGTACCAGGAACCCGAAAGTAGCGGTCAAAAACGCGATGTAGATATTCTGGAGGAATACCAATACCTTTATCTTTTACTGTAATCGTCGTTTTACTAGCATCTTGCGTGATTTTAACCTCAACTTGAGAAGATTCATGGGAGTAATTAAGTGCATTAGCAAGTAGATTGGTTAACACCCAAGTTGTCTTTTCCACATCCACTTGGATAGCGTTCAAACGTTCAGGCAGTTCCAACAAAACGTCAATCTTTTTTTGTTCCGCTTGCATATGGTTAGCCTCCAACGCGTATTGCACAATCTGCTGTACGTTTGTTGGCTTCATATTCATCATAATTTTCCCACTTTCAATTTGCGTTAAGTTCAGCAGTTCAGCCGTAATTTTTAGCAAACGTCCAACATCATCTTGGATACTGTCAATCAAGATATGTTGTTCTTCATTCAACTCACCAATGCGATCATTTTTCAGCAACTGCAAACTCATTTTCATGGCTGATATCGGTGTTTTAAATTCATGAGAAACCGTAGCAATAAAACGCGTCTTAGCCGCATCCAATTCCTTGAACTCCGTAATGTTTTTTAGCATAATTACGTGCCCAACCAATTCTTTAGCATCTTCCCCCGTTGGGGTAATTTCAATGTGTAAGAATTGCTGGTCAAAGTAATTCTCCTTGTCATTGTGTATGATTTTAAAAGGTTCTTTTTCCGTCTGAGGTACACTAATTTCTTTTAATAACAGGCGCATTAAATCATTGTAAATGGCAATATCTTTGCTGCTTTTACCCACCATTTCCTCTTCTGAAAGTCCCAGTACTTTGCATGCCTCCTCATTGACGAAGATGACCTGCATATTTTCATCCAGCCCAATCACCACATCAGACATGCTGTTGATCAATGCTTCTATTCGCTTCTTTTGACGCATTAATTTAGCTAGGTGGCTGCTGTTGTATTCTTCTAGCTTTTGAGCCATCGTATTAAACGATTGAGCTAATTCTCCAAATTCATCCTGTTGATCTAAGAACACGCGTTCTTTGTAATTACTACTGGCAATTTGCTTAATACTAGCGGTTAACTTTTGAATAGGATCTGCAATATTGGAGGGGAGATTCATCAGTAAAATCAAAGCAATAACAAAACAGGCTCCTCCAGCAATAGCAAGCCAAATCGTTGCTTGTACTGCTGTTTTATTTGCTAATTCGCTTTTGAACTCAATGGCTTTCATATTCATCTCCATTACCTCAATCAACCATTCTCTTATTTGTACTAAATCAGTCGCTTGCTGTCCATTCAACTTGTAGGATTCAAAATAGCTCCGCAAGGTAGCATTCATTTCTTTTTCTCCTACTTCGGTTGCATTCTGCTCCTGATTTTTCAACTGTTCCTCAAACTGAACCAAATGGCGATCTCCCTTTTGATCTAAGGCACGCAACATACTCTTAGCATACAAAAGGGAATTATAATTATCGTGTAAAATATTACGGGTATCTTGCTTGAGGAAATGAATATAAATCGTTCCTATCCCACCCAAAAAAACAATTAGGATGAACAAGAGGCCCAAGCCCAAGGTTAGTTTTGTTTTGATTCTCATTTTGAAAAAATTATAAGGTCAATAGGTAGTGAGGTCAATTTTTTTAACAACTGATTGAATACATTCGTAGCTAAGATAATCTGATACAAGCGCAGACGAGGTTTACCAATGCAAATGGTAGTAATCTGTCGTTGTTCTACTTGTTCTAGAATAGCTTTCGCAATATTGGCATGTTCACTCTTCACAATTTCCGCTCCTAATTCTGTAGCTAATTTAAAATTATTAATCAAATGGCGCTGTTTATCTAAAGCAATTTTATTGGGGTGCTCTTTTGGGGTTTGCACATAGAGGACATACCATTTCGAATTGAGATAGCTTGCCAAACGTGCCGTTCTTCGAATGACATTCTTGGCATTCTTATCATTGGAACTGATACACGCCAGGAAGCGACTGGGTTTAGCTGAAATCGACATACTCACCTCTGTAGCAACTTTGTTCTCTACGTGTAAAGCGACTTCCTTTAAGGCCAATTCCCGCAGTTGTAAGATATTAGACGAAGTAAAAAAATGCTGTAAAGCCACGGGAATTTTATCTTGAGGATAAATATTTCCCCCTTTTAGGCGCTCAATCAAATCATCAGCGGTTAAATCGATATTGACCACTTCATCCGCTTCTTGTATCACTTTATCAGGGACACGCTCTGTTACATCGATAGCAGTAATCTCTTGCACTGCCTGGTGTAAACTTTCGATATGTTGAATGTTCAACGCGGAGATAACGTGAATACCCGCCTCAAGTATTTCGAGAACATCTTGCCAACGCTTTGCATTTTTACTACCTGCGATATTGGAATGCGCGAGTTCATCAATAATAACAATTTCTGGACAATCTTGTAAAATCGCCTCTAAGTCTAGCTCCTCTACCCGCTTGCCTTTGTAGAACACTTCTTTCCTAGGAATCATCGGCAATCCTTCCAAGAGTGCATGGGTTTCTTTTCGATTGTGGGTTTCAATATACCCTAGCTTTACATCAATGCCCTTTTGCATCAAATCTCTTGCTTCCATTAGCATGCGATAGGTTTTTCCTACTCCAGCACTCATACCGATGTATACCTTAAACTTTCCGCGTTTGGAACGACGGATGAGTGCAAGGAAATCTTCTGCGCTTTGTCGTGTTTCTCTTTCCATTGGCTATTCTAAAGCATCTAATGCCATATTCAATTCCAACACATTGATTTTTTGAGGTCCAAACACGCCCAATAAAGGCGATTGAATATGTGTGGCCACCAATTGCTCCAAGCGTTTCGCTGTCATACTCCTAGCCTGTGCAATGCGCGCAATTTGTACGTAAGCCGCTTGTACCGAGATATTCGGATCTAATCCACTACCACTAGCTGTTACTAAATCCACGGGAATTTCTGCTGTTTGGACCGTTGGGTTCTTTGCTTTAAATGCCGCTATACGTTGTTCTACTTCTGCTAAATAAGCAGCACTAGTCGTGGCTTTATTACTCGCCCCTGATCCTGCTGCATCGTAATCAACTGCGGAAGGACGAGACCAAAAATAGTGATCAGCAATAAATGCTTGTCCAATAGTTGTATATTGTTTTCCCTTCTCACTTTCTATGATAACTCCTCCTCCTTTATTGGGAGCCAATTGTGCAATTCCCCATAGCGTCAAGGGGTAAATCCCCATCAACAAAACAAGTAAAGCTGTAGTTAAAATAATCGATGGTAATAAATTTGTTTTCATGTGTTTACGAAATAAAAAGTGAAACAAAAAGATCAATTAATTTAATGCCAAAAAAAGGAACTAGTACACCTCCCAATCCATAAATCAATAAATTGCGACGCAACAAAGCACTGGCACCAATGGGCTTATACGCCACGCCTTTTAACGCCAAGGGAATTAGGAATGGAATGATAATCGCATTAAAAATAACGGCAGATAATATGGCGGTTTGCGGACTGTGGAGCTGCATGATATTCATTCCTTCCAACGCGGGAATCGCTGTGATAAACAAAGCAGGAATAATCGCGAAATACTTGGCTACATCATTGGCAATACTGAAGGTGGTGAGGGTTCCTCTAGTCATCAACAGCTGTTTGCCTATTTCGACCACTTCAATTAACTTGGTGGGATCATTGTCTAAATCGACCATATTTCCAGCTTCTTTAGCGGCTTGTGTCCCGCTATTCATCGCTACTCCTACATTAGCCTGAGCTAAAGCAGGCGCATCATTGGTTCCGTCTCCCATCATCGCCACTAAACGCCCTTCTGCTTGTTCTTGCTTGATGTAATTCATTTTATCTTCGGGTTTAGCTTCTGCAATAAAATCATCTACTCCTGCTTTTGTCGCGATATATTGCGCAGTCATCGGATTATCACCCGTTACCATGACCGTTTTAATCCCCATTTTTCTCAAACGGGCAAAGCGCTCTTGAATACCCGGCTTGATGATGTCTTGCAATTCAATAACCCCCAAAGCAACTTCATTTTGCGTCACCACTAGAGGCGTTCCTCCATTTTCTGCAATTCGTTTCACACAATCTTCCACGTCTTGAGGAAAAGCATGTCCTGCCTGAATACAGCTATTTTTCATCGCATCTACGGCTCCTTTTCGAATGCGTATCCCCTCATAATCAACTCCCGAACTTCTCGTCTCTGCAGTAAAGGAAATAAAGCGAGGATTGGACACCACAAAGTCGTTTGGATCAGCTTGAGCTAATTCAATAATAGATTTTCCTTCTGGAGTATCATCCTGTAATGAACTCATTACACAGGCTTTAATCAATATTACTTGATCTATTCCTTCAGCTGGATAAAAATGCGTTGCCTTGCGATTTCCAATGGTTATAGTTCCTGTTTTGTCCAACAACAAGACGTCAATATCTCCTGCCGTTTCAACCGCCTTTCCACTTTTGGTGATGACATTTGCACGCAAGGCACGATCCATTCCCGCAATACCAATCGCAGATAGCAAACCTCCAATAGTCGTTGGAATCAAACATACATACAAGGAGATTAAAGCCCCAATAGAAATTGAGACGTTGGCAAAATCAGCAAAGGGTTTAAGGGTAATAATAACCAAGGTAAATACTAGCGTAAATCCAGCTAATAAAATGGTCAACGCAATTTCATTGGGCGATTTTTGTCTATTTGCTCCTTCGACTAATGCAATCATCTTATCCAGGAAACTTTCGCCTGCTTGCGCTGTTACGCGTACTTTAATGCGATCGGATAAAACTTTTGTACCGCCTGTTACTGAGCTCTTGTCTCCTCCTGCCTCGCGAATCACAGGGGCACTTTCTCCCGTAATAGCACTTTCATCAATGGTGGCCAATCCTTCAATAATTTCTCCATCCGCAGGGATTATGTCTCCCGCTACACAACAATACACCATGCCTTTTTGTAAGGCTGAAGAAGAAACTGGTGTACCATCTTCTAAGATAGCTGGGGTTTCCTCTCTGGTTTTGCGCAAACTATCCGCTTGTGCCTTGCCCCTTGCTTCAGCGATAGCTTCTGCAAAATTGGCAAATAGCAACGTAACCAACAATAAGGTAAACAGGGTGAAATTATACCCTAAACTCCCTTGACTTGCTTCTCCCATCGCAATCCAAATACAAACCCCCAACATAATAGCGGTTCCTATTTCTACGGTAAACATTACCGGATTGTGAATCAAAGTTCGGGGATTTAATTTAATAAAAGCTTCTTTCGTTGCTTTAATCACCGCATTTTTTTGAAAAAGAGCGGTAGTATTTTGAGTTGTCATATTATAAACTAGTTAGGGTAAAATAATCGGCTATAGGTCCTAAAGTTAATACGGGGAAGAACGCTAAAGCAGCAACAATAAGAATCACAGTCAGTACAATAGTTCCAAATGTAGCCGTATCTGTCGCTAGGGTACCCGCACTCTCTGGAACGTATTTTTTTTGCGCTAAACTTCCTGCTAATGCTACAGGACCAATAATTGGCAAGAAGCGCCCCAGTAAGAGAATTATCCCCGTAGAAAAGTTCCACCACGGTGTATTGTCTCCTACTCCTTCAAAACCACTACCATTATTAGCCGCAGCAGAGGTATATTCATAGAGCATTTCGCTAAATCCATGGAAGGAAGGATTATTTAGTGTATCCTTTGTCATTTCGGGAAAAGCGGCTCCTAAAGCAGTACTACTCAAAATTAAAAGAGGGTGGATTAGCGCAATAACCATGGCAATTTTCATTTCTTTGGCTTCAATTTTCTTGCCAAATAATTCAGGTGTTCGTCCAACTAGTAACCCACTGATAAATACCGCCAAAACAATGAAAACAAAGAAGTTTAAAATACCAACACCTACCCCGCCATAGAATGAGTTAATCATCATAGCAAGCAATTGATTCATTCCTGACAATGGCATCATGCTATCGTGCATCGCATTGACAGATCCCGTTGAGATAACGGTTGTCACTATGCTCCAAAAACCCGATGCTGCAGCTCCTATACGTACTTCTTTCCCCTCCATTGCCCCTAAAGAAGTGTCAATTCCCATCGCTAGTATATTGGGGTTTCCCTTTGCTTCCATAAGTACATTGGGTACAGCGAGACATAAAAACCCCACCGTCATCACACCAAATATCATCCAAGAAAATCGCTTGCGGTTGATATAATACCCAAAGGCAAAAATCATGGCTAAAGGAATCATCAACTGAGCCACCATTTCAGTCATATTGGTCAAATAGGTTGGGTTTTCAAACGGGTGTGCTGAATTGGTACCGAAGAATCCTCCCCCATTGGTTCCCAAGTGTTTAATAGCAATGAAAGCCGCAGCAGGACCACGAGATACTTCTAGCTGTTGCCCTTCCAACGTGATGATAGTATCTTTGCCCTTAAAGGTCATCGGTGTACCCTGAAAAATCAAAATAACAGCTACAACCAAACTAATAGGCAATAAAATACGGGTAATGGATTGAACAAAATACACGTAAAAATTCCCCAATAACGTGGTAGTTTTATGTTTAAAGGCTTCAAATACGGCCACAGCAGCAGCCATTCCCGTTGCAGCACTTACAAATTGTAGAAACATCAACCACAGTTGCGTCAAATAGGTTACGCCCGTTTCTCCAGCATAGTGCTGTAGATTGCAATTCACCAAGAAAGAAATGATGGTATTAAAGGCTAAATCTGGTGGCATGCTGAGGTTGTGATCTGGATTAAGGGGTAAACTTCCCTGAGTGAGTAATAAGATAAATCCTATCCCAAACCAAACCGCATTAATAGTGAGCAACGCAAGTAAATGTTGCTTCCAATTCATGCTTTCTGTTGGTTGAATGGCACTGCTTTTGTATAAGAGTCGCTCTATAGGCGACAGGATACCATCTAAGCAAGTGGGTTCCCCCGCATACACTTTTGCTATATATTTTCCCAAGGGAATCACAATTCCTACAGCCACTAAAAAAGTGACGATAATTCCGAATAGTTCTGTATTCATTTTTACTTCAATCAATTAATACTAAAAGTTGGTGAATGAGATAGACAAGTCCATAAATCATCACAAAGACCAAACAAATCACTCCAAGTTCCTGGAGGGTTGTTTTAAAATTTTTCTGGTTTGAGTAGGACATAACACAGATAGGCAAATACAGCCAAGGCTATTATTAGTAATACAATCATAAGAGATAAACATTAAAGGTTTTCAAAAAAGTCAAGGGCTTTGTAAAACAATACAAAGCAGAAAATACCTAAAGCAATACAGCCAAAAAGAGTCATCATTTTTCATTTTGATTTAGTACAACTAGATAAGCGAATGCCGTGCCACTTTCATCCATACCTCATCTAAACAACTAGAAACAAGCACACTAGAAGCAAATGTTTTTTATAAAAAAACAAAACCCTATCAAAATGATAGGGTTTATATTATGCAAGTCTATCAAAATGATAGGGTCACGATTAGCTAAACAAAAAACGCCTCCTGAGGCGTTTTTACTATTGTATCTTGTATTCTGTCATTTTTCGATATAAAGTAGTCAAAGCAATCCCTAAGAGTTCGGCTGTTTTGGTTTTATTGCCGTTGGTGTGTTGCAAAACGCGTTGAATGTGCTGTTTTTCTACTGTAGCAAGATCCAAGGCTAGACTTGTTCCTGCTGAGGGCGTGTACTGCTTTTGAATTTCATACGGTAAATCACTCACTTGAATAGCGGTTTGTGTACACAGAATCGTCGCGCGTTCCATTGCATTACGTAACTCGCGAATATTCCCAGGCCAAGTATAAGGCAACAAAGCATCCAAAGCCGCTGGAGATAAGGTCTGCACCTCGCTCGCCTGTTCCCTAGCAAACTGCGTGATAAAGCGCGCTGCGAGTATAGGAATGTCTATTCTACGATCTCGTAAAGGAGGAAGGTTAATTTCAAAAACCGACAAACGATAGTACAAATCTTCTCGAAAAAGGCCTTGTTTAATTGTGGTTTCAAAATCCCTATTGGTAGCCGCTATAATTCGCACATCTACTTTAGTAGGTTTGGTCTCTCCTATTTTTAAAAATTCTCCTGTTTCTAAAACGCGCAGTAGTTTCGCCTGCAATTCCATGGGCATCTCTCCAATCTCATCCAAGAATAAGGTTCCTTGATGGGCTTCTTCAAATAATCCTTTTTGATCCTTGGTTGCATTGGTAAATGACCCTGCTTTATGGCCAAACAATTCACTCTCCAACAGATCTTTACTAAAGGCGGAACAGTTAATCGCCACAAAGTGCTGATTTCCTCTTGGACTTCCTTGGTGAATGGCTTGTGCAAAGACTTCTTTTCCTGTTCCTGTTTCTCCTGTCAATAAAACGGTTGCATTGGTGGGTGCTACGCGTTTCGCAAGGTGAATGGCCTCCATCAAAACAGAAGAGGTACCAATCACTTGATCAAATCCAGTAATGGGCTCCGCTAGTTCTACCAGCTGTGGTTGCAAGCTGCGGTTGAGTTTCACTCGATCCAATGCGCGATACAATAACGGCAAAATCTTATTGTTATCATCTCCCTTGGTGATATAATCAAAGGCGCCATTTTTAATGGCTTGTACGCCATCGGGTATATTGCCATAAGCAGTGAGTAATATAACCTCAACCAAAGGATGGTCTTTTTTCATCGCTTCAACAAAAGCTACACCGTTCCCATCGGGTAATTTTACATCACATAAAACCACATCAATCGGATATTGAGCTAACTTCTTTGTCGCTGCCTTGATATGCTCTGCTTGATGGACTTCAAATCCCTCCAACTCAATAATACGAGATAATAGCTTGCGCAACTTATCTTCGTCATCCACAATAAGAATCTTCGCTTGTTTCATAGGATTTTTGTTTTCACGCTGTTAAAGGTATAAAACAATCCTCAATACCGGATAAACTTTGTCCATAACCCCCTATCTTTGTTTCAATTTTTACAACAAATGACAAACACGATTCAACTCCAACGCTATACTGCTGCTGATTTTACTCTTTTTTACTCTCTTGTTAAAGAAGATAACGTCATGCGCTATGTTTCGGGTCAAGGATTAACCATCGAACAAGCCCAAAAGAAATTCAATAGTATTTTAGCTGTGAATGCTCAAGATCCTATTTTTGGTTATTTTAAAATCTACGATGCGGAAGGAACTTATATGGGCGATGGTAAAATGGAATGGAACAAACGCGATCGCACGCAACTCGAAATTGGCTACATCCTAAAAGAAATGTATTGGGGAAAAGGGTATGGTACTCAAATTTGTACGGCATTATTGGCTCTTGCTCAAAAACACGCGCCAACAACTACGATTATTGGCATCATTGATCCAGCCAATGCTGCATCTAGACGATTACTAGAGAAATTTGGCTTTACTAGCTTTTTTGTTGGGGTTGAAGATGACTTGCCAACAGAGAAATTGATTTTGGTGAAGGGTGATTAGTGAATGGTGGGTTGGTGTGGATTGGTGAGGTTTGGTGTGGATTAGTGAGGGTTGGTGAGGTTTGGTGTGGATTGGTGAGGGTTGGTGAGGGTTGGTGTGGGTTGGTGTGGGTTGGTGAGAGTTCTTCTTCTTCTTCGGCTGCAAAAGATAACCTAGTGATTGATTAGATTAACAAAAAAGCAACCAACAAAAAAACAAAAAAGCAGAAAAAAGAAACACGAAAATGGATTTTGAGTGTAGTTTACTAGGGGGTTTGTTTGGGGTTTGTTTTAGTTTTGTTTGGTAAAGGTAGCTTAGAACCTTATAAAACCGCAGTTTTTACAAGCAATTACCAAACAACTACCGAACAAAACCAAAACCAAACTTTTATAACTAATTGACCACGTGCTATTTATCATTTATAGTGGCAGGAAAAAAATACGTATTTTGTGTTATTTATGCCCTAATTAGGAAGAATGGGATAAAAGGACTTGTATTTTTTGGGAGGTACTTTTGATATTTGGCTGAATTAATGAAGAATGAAACCTTTCTATCTTGCTGTTTAGCTGTTCACCATGAGGGAACGAAGAGTCGCATCTGTTGCATCCTTTATGCCTAATGAGCGTGAACCAGTCAACCGTAAACTATCTACTATCAACTGTCAAGGTAAACCGTAAACTGTCAACCGTCAACTAAACACTTCGTCTAATACGACTTAAAGAAGAGGACGTAATACCCAAATAAGAGGCGAGCATATTCAGGGGCACTCGATTAACGAGTCCGGGGTAATGATTAAGAAAGAACGTATAGCGATCTTTTGCTTCTAAGTTCAGCATCATATTAGCGGTTTTCAACTTACTTTCCGTCGCAAAAGCATGAAGTTTAGCCATCAACAAAGGCCAAACTGATATTTCCTTTTCCAACTGACGAAAGTCGGCATAATCAATACTCCAAACACTTGCATCTGTGATGGCTTCCACATAATCATTGGCAGGAGTTTGGATAAAGAAATTGTGCAAATCGCCTACAAAACGACCTTCATAAATGAAATAGCGCGTAAAATCGTCTCCTGTTTTATTGTAGTACAAAGATCGAAATACTCCCGATTCTACAAAGGCAATCGTATGACTTATCTTTCCACTTTCTACAAAGTAATCTCCTTTGGCAATGCGCTTTGGCGTGAATACTGCCTCAATGCGCTCGCGTTCTTTTACTGTTAGTGTAGCAAATTTTTCAATGTAGGTAAATAATTCTTCCATGTGGGCATTTTTTACTCTCGGTCGTCCTGTGCTATAAAGTTAGGCAATAACGCTTTTATTTTCGTTTCAATTCAATAATTTCTTCTCTATTCGGCCCTGTGGAAAGATAAGTAACAGCTACCTCTACTTGTTGTTCTAGGAAGTGAATATAGGCAAGGAATGCCGTGGGTACTTGACTTTCGTCTTGTATGAGCGTGAAGTCTCCCCTCCATCCTTGCATCATTTGATACACGGGTTGAATATCTTCTTCCTGTTGATTGACGTCAAAATAGGCTTGTTTTTTTCCGTTTACTTCGTACTGTATACAAATAGGCACTTCTTCTCGATCAGATAAAATATCTCCTTTTGTTACAATTAGTTGGGTTACGCCATTAACCATGACAGCATACTTCAGCGCAGGTATATCCAGCCATCCCACACGTCTTGGGCGTTTGGTATTGGAGCCAAACTCTCCCCCTTTGATGCGCAGTTCATCTGCTTCAACACCAACTAACTCCGTTGGAAAAATCCCTTCTCCTACACGGGTCGTATAGGCTTTGGTTACGCCAAAAATTTCTCCTATGTTCTTTGGCGAAACCCCTAATCCAGTACAAGCTCCTCCTGCAATGGTATTCGATGAAGTCACATAAGGATAGGTACCGTGATCAATATCTAACATCGTTGCTTGCGCGCCTTCTGCCAAAACTTTTTTGCCTTCTTTTAGGGCCTGATTCACATACAGTTCTGTGTCAATAATGGCTAGGGATTTTAAAAATTCAATAGCCGATAAAAATTCAGCCATCATATCTTCCAACAAAGGCAATTCACATCCTAGTTGTTGCAATTCAATATATTGTCTCGCTACAATTGCTTGTAATTCAATGGGGAAAGCCGCACGGTATACCTCACCTACCCGAAGATTATGGCGCAGTATTTTATTGGCATAAGCGGGTGCAATTCCGTTTTTAGTTGTGCCTATGGTTCTAAATTGTGGATGTTCTTCGTAGTATCGATCAAAATAGGGATAAGTAGGTAGAACCAAATGGGCCTTGGCTGAAAGTAACAAGCGTTTTTCTACGGCTAAAGAAGCATCCAACGCGATCAACTGTTCGATTTCTTGTTTTAATTGAATGGGATTAACCACAACCCCCGTTCCAATAACATTGAGCGTATTGGGATAAAACACCCCCGACGGCAATAATTTCAAGGTTACTTTTTGGTTGTTGTAGTAAATGCTGTGTCCTGCATTCGCTCCTCCATTAAAACGAGCTACGAGGTCATACTGGCTGCAAATATGGTCAATAAATTTTCCTTTTCCTTCATCTCCCCATTGGAGTCCCACTAAAATATCCATACTCATCTTGTTCGAATTTTAAAGAATTAAACAACAAAAGTAGGTTGCTTGTGTTGGAGCGCAATTGTCAAATGACAAAAAAGCCAAACAACAATAAACTAGGTGAGATAAAAGAGAGGAACATTTATAAATAGTGCGGTTTGTAACAAGATAAGCTTCTAACAAACCGCACCTAAAAAAACTTATTGTTTTGTTCCTTTAAAGAAAATAAGCTTTTGATTTTCCATTATTCTTTTTCCAGAAAATGTCAGTGTTTTTGCATCCGCTGAATAGACCAACACTCCAGCTAGTTCACCTGTTTTATGCATAACATCCTGATGATCCGTATATTCAGAAACAAATTGAACCTCCATTTCTATGGGTGTTTTGTCGTTTCCACTCATTCGAATCTTGTTATTTCCAAGATCTTCAACAATTAGGAGCTTGTCAAATTCACTTGAACTGTACACTCCTTTATAGGTTCCCGCCACTGTAGCAGATGCCGATCCTTTCTTTACTCCTTCTCCTCCATCACTTTTGTTGTCATCACTACTACAACTCGTTCCTACTACCAAGCTGCTAATCAATACAAAAGAATAAATTGCAATTTTTTTAATCATGATTTTCTTTTTAAACATTAGTTATCTAAACAAAGATACTAAAAACAGCCCATCAAGATTAAATATTATTCAAAATACGTATGATTTAAATAAATAAAATTCCTTATTTTTAATATATTTAACAAATAAAAAACACAAAACATAATCAAACAATTTATTCGTTCAATTAAAAAAAATGAGTGCCTAGAGAAGCGAAAATCTCCTCTTGCATAACCAATTCTCTTTATCTTCTAAATAAGCGATTTACACCCTGTATTTTATTGCTTAAACTTCGCATAACCTACAGCTTAGCTTCTAGTTAAAGCCTTTATTTCCTCCTTTGTAAAATTGCATTTTTCACAATTCAAATTATTGTCGATAGAGCGCTCGGTATTTAGAAGGTGTTACACCTTTGTATTTTTTAAACAATTTAGAGAAATGGCTCTCATCGTTAAAATCCAATTCGAAAGCGATTTCTTTGAGGCGCATCGTACTGTGTTTCAATCGAATTTCGGCCAATTGAAACTTATAATCGAGGATGTACTCTTGGAGGGAGATGCCCAAGTGTTTCTTAACGTACTCTCCAAGGTAGCTTTTGGCAATTCCAAAGGTTTCTGACAAAGCCTCGATGGTCACTTTCTGCCGATTGGCGCAGTTTTGTTGCACATACGTAATCAATTTCATCACCTCTTGTTCTCGTTTACTTGCTTCCAATTGCTCAAAATCACGTTGAATGAGGTTACGAGCCACAAGATTGAGTAAAATAGCCATTCCTTGTCGAATAATCAGGTAATCTTGATTGGGATTGGCCGATTCTCTTTCGATTGCCTTCAACAGATGCGCTGCCAATTCCCCATCTTCTGGGTTGCGAAAAACACAGCCTGCTTTGGTGTGAAAATGATGGGTAATATAGGTTAGTTTATGTAGATTATCGCAGGTTTCAATGCGATCTGCTTCTAGGCGAATTTGCGTAATAAACGATTGGGGACATTCCACAACCAAAAAACGAGTAAGTCCATCGCTTTGAAATACATAACGAGTATCAAAAGGTATCAGAAAGAGTTTTCCTTTCTGAAAGGGAATCACTTGTCCATCAAACTGTGTTATCCCCTGCCCTTCTTGCACATACACCAAAGTCAACTCTGCCTTAGACTGTAGGATAAAGGCTTCTTCATCACAACGTATTTGTTGGACTAAAAGGGTATCCATACTACTCTTTTGCTTCATAATAAAACAACAAAAACCTTTTTAAGTACAACTTATTTTGTATCTATCGTGTTTCCTTTGCAAAGAAATAAAAAATATCAATATGAATGCCGATCAACATCGATGGATTATTTTGCGCTATTTAGTAGCCGGAGCGTTCTTATCTCCTTTAGATTACTTCATCGTCAATATGGCACTGCCCTCCCTACAGCACGCTTTTCAGGCAACTGCCAATCAATTGCAAATGGTCATCGCCATTTATGGATTAACCTATGCTGCCCTGGTGGTTTGCAGTGGTAAATTAGGGGATAGCTATGGGCGAAAAAGAATCTTTACCTTGGGCTTGTGGATTTTTCTCTTTGCTTCACTGGCCTGTGCCTTTTCGCCAAGCATTTCGTGGCTTATTTTCTCTCGCTTTGTTCAGGGCATTGGCGCTTCTCTACTCGCTCCTCAGGTATTAGCTTCGATTCGAATCTTCTTCGCGGAAGCAGAACGTCCAAAAGCCTTGGGTATTTTTGGTTCTGTCTTTGGTTTAGCCGCTATTGTGGGGCAATTACTCGGAGGAATCTTACTCAAATTTCCACTATGGGGAATGACATGGGAAATTATCTTCTTGGTCAATGTTCCCGTGGCAGCTGTTTGTCTTTATGGGATTTATCGGTATATGCCGAATGAACCGAGGGTCAAACAACGCTTAGATTATCTCGGGGTCATACTAATCATCAGCAGCCTTATTGGTTTTATTACGCCTTTGGTTTATGGGCGTACGTTTCAATGGCCCTGGTGGATTTTTGTCTGTTTGATCTTGAGTATCCTTTTATTTTTGTTTTTTATACAGTATGAAACAAAACGAGAACAAGACAATCAACCCGTGCTTTTATCGATGAAACTCGCCAAAAACAAAGCCTTTGCACGTCATTTACCAATAATTTTGTTTTACAATTTTACAGCCGGACTCTTTATTTGCTATCCTTACTACCTGCAAACGCATTTGCATTGGGAGGTACTACCTGCTGGTTTGGCGATTATTCCCTATGGTATTGGTTTTTTCTTTGGCCCTATCGCTTTTGCGAAAATAAACCGTTCTGCAAACTTTTGTATTCCCTTTGCCTTAGGGTGCTTATTCGTTGCCTTTATCCTTTTAGGGGGAATGTTCTACAGCCTAAGAGAACCCAATGGAATCACGCATTTGCTCTTTTTGGTTGCAGGTCTAGGTCATGGTATCATCATGCCCGTTATGATGCGAGAGAGTATACGCAGTATTCCAACCGAACACTCAGGTCAAGCTTCTGGCATTGTCAGTACCACTATACAAGTGGGTAGTGTCTTAGGCGGGGCAATTATCGGAACGCTATTCTTCTCCTTGGCTGCAAAGACTGGATTTTCAACTGCTTTGGCTTTTGCTCTTGTTGGCATTGGCGCTGTACAGCTTATTGGTCTTGCCTTTTTTATCCGCAACAAAAAAAATAACAAGTAAATCATATCACAATGCAAAAAATAGATTATTTGGCGCTAGGCCAACAACAGGTTCGCGATTTTTGTACGCATATTGAACAATGGTTCAACGGTACTGCAACCGACAAACAGGCGTTATATGATGCCCTCATCAACACTTTTCACCCCGCATTTACTCTCCGTAATGGAGAGGGGCAAACCATCGACTTCCTCATGCTAACCCAATGGTTACAACAAGTTTATGGGCAATTTCCCACGCGAACGATTACCCTAGAAAACCTCAACGGATACGCCACCACTCACCATGTTGTTGTTACTTATACGGAAATCCAAATCACAGGAGATGCGCAAAATAAACGAACGGCTTCTGCTGTATTTCTTTTGCAAGAAGGAAAGGCGCTTTGGTATCATTTGGTGGAAGATTGGGAGATGGTTAACGGTTGACAGTGTACAGTTCACAGTGTGCCTCTCAGGGTGATAGATAGGTGAGGTTTGGTGAGGTTTATCTCATCTAGTTTATATTTTGTTTTGGTATTCGATGAATCTACACTACGTTCCGATTTGGGTGAGGATTTGATGAGATTAGTTTACCTTTTCAAAGAAAATCGTTGTTAGGAATGACTGTTTGAACAAAAAACAAAGAGCAAAGAGCAAAAAACCTTTTCACGCGGTTTGTACTATCTTCTACACTTAACTTTTCATGCGAGAATCTAAATTGTCTTTGAACGTTGATTTCTTTCTTTTTTCTTTTGCGCTTGTTTGTTCTTTCTCTTGTTCTTTTTATCTGGATCATTTACAGTTACCCCAACTGCTGGTGTTTCAGTAACCCTACAACTTTGAATCGACTCTCCTACGACCAAATTCTCAATTGAAATTCTATTTCCTGCACACCCTCTTCTTGGTCGGTTAAGTTCGAATCCTCCATAAGTAATAATTACTTCCTCTGAGGGTATTTCTAATAAAGTAATGGTGTAAAATTCTTCTTTTTCATCAAACGTAACTTCCTGCGTCTGAAACCCTATATATATAACCTCAATAACTTTGCTGTTTTTATTTGCTATTTCTATTTTAAATTTTCCATCAAAATCTGTAAATACACCATTTTCTGTTCCTTTTTCCATAACAACAGCTCCTGGTAAAATAGTACCATCCGCTCCTAGCACCACGCCTTTAATTACACGTTTTTCTGCTAAAACATTCAAGCTACATAGTAGCAGCAACCAGTATAGTATAACTTTTTTCATCCGTTGGTTCAAGATTGTTAATTGGTTAGGGAATTGATGTTCGCCCAACAAGTATAACTAATGTACAAAATAAACGGTAAAGTTGGTGGATTATACGTTTTATGACATACCATATTCACTGCCTATTCAACGACTGCTGTTCTTTTTATTTCCCCGCCACTGGTCAACGGAAAACAACCACTAGTCAAAATATTTCATTTTCAATCAAATGATTGTCATTTATTTACCTTTGTATTTTACCTGATATCCTTATGCAAGTCAATATTTCCAAACATAAACGGCTTTTTTTTATCTTTTTTTGGTCCTTACTCGCCTTTACAGTTTGGCCGTATATCGTCTTAAACAACTTGCTTTATTGGTTTTTACATACCTTTACAGTCATGCTTTGCTTTATCGGTGTCGCTCATTATTTGAGTGATAGTATCCTACCTAAAGCGCTAAAAGAAGGAAAGATGAAGCGTTTCCTCCTTCAATTTTTTATAGGAATCCTCTTGTTGGATGTGCTTATCTCCTTGTGTTTTACACTATTTCCGTATTTTATTCAGGATTTAGAAGCCCTAACCAAAGCCCATGTAACCACGTGGAAAGAACTGTTTTTCTCCAAACTATTAGCGTCTTTACCTTCTGCGATGGCCATTGTGACAACCACCTGTGGGATTCGATTCTATGAAGAGCACCACAAAATTGAACAGCTCAATGCCAAGTTAAAACAAGAACACCTCGAAGCGCAGATTAAATTGCTACAAGATCAGATTAATCCTCATTTGATGTTTAATGTACTCAATCACATTCACATCCTCATGCAATCGAATGTAGAATTAGCTTCAACGGTATTGTTGAAGTTCTCTGATATTTTGCGGTATCAACTCTATGAGTGTAATCAACACCATGTTTTCTTACTCCAAGAAATTCAATATTTACAAGATTTAGTGGCGATAGAAGAAATACGTTGGCAAGACGAATTATCGGTCACGTGTACCTGGGACATAAGCAACAAACAGCTCCAAATTGCTCCTTTATTGTTGGTCCCTTTAATCGAAAATGCCTTTAAACACGTCTCTCGATTACCCCATCAAAAAGGCTATGTACACATTGATTGTAGAGAGGAAAATGAAACCTTAACCCTTGTCATTGAAAATTCGTATAATGCAACCTATAAAAGAGAGAAACAACAAGGTGGTATTGGCCTACTCAATATTACCGAACGATTAAAAATCCAATATCCTCAGGCTCATACCCTTACTGTTGAACAAAAAGAAGATACCTTTACTGTTGTACTCCAAATTAATTTAAACCATGCACTCGAATCCAAATAAAACATCCCTCCCTCTCCGATGCCTCGTTATTGACGATGAACCCTTGGCTAGACGAGCAATTGTTGACTTTATTGCACAAGTTGATTTTTTAGTAGCAACGGCTTCTTGTGGATCGGCTTTGGAGGCGCAAGAGCTCTTGAGCAAGGATACATACGATTTACTCTTTCTCGATATCAATATGCCGTATTTATCAGGCATTGACTTTTTAGAAGCTATCCTGCAGCCTCCGCTGGTTATTTTTACCACAGCCTATTCCGAACATGCGTTAGAAGGATATCGTTTGCAAATTGTCGATTATTTACTTAAGCCCATAGCCTTCAAACGCTTTTATCAAGCGGCCTTAAAGGCAAAGGAATGGTATGACCTTAAAAATCAACCCAAAGAGGAGTTGAAACTGGCTGATGGGGCTATGTACATCAAACACGAAGATAGCTTTGTCAAAATTCAATGGACTTCTATCTTGTATATTGAAGGCATGCAGAATTACGTTAAGATTCACACCTCAACAAAAAACTACATCATCCATCAAACGATGGTGGCAATCGAGGACTTCCTGCCGAAGGAACACTTTTTCCGTATTCACAAATCCTATTTAATCAACCTCAACCACATGAGTTCAATTGTGGGAAACAAAGTAGTCGTTCAGGGCGTCCATTTACCCTTAGCGCGTTTGCGCAAAGAAGCACTACTTCAAGATATTATCTATAAAAATTTATTGAGTAAATAAAAAAGGAGCAATTGCCCCTTTCTTCTACAATGCCCAACGCAATTTCACCGCGCCGTAAAACGTAGTGGTAAATCGAGGATCTGCTTCTTTTTTCTCTTTAAAAATATTTTTAATCTTGCGTTCGTTATAGGAAAAGGAACGCAAGAGCGAACTACCCGCTGTTAGCGATAAGGTCAAATGATCGTTGATTGTAAACTCAGGTCTTACTCCCGCTACAATTTGCTGAAACCCTAAGAGCATATTCTTCTCGTCTTTTTTGATGACAGCTGTCATCCCCTGCATATCAGCAGCGAGTTTTACATCTACTACTTCATTGACTTTATATCCTAACTCCATCCCTTGTGGAAAGGCCACCCGTACATAAAAGTCGCCATATGTCTCCCAATTGAAATAAATTCCTGGTAAAACCATAGGTACCCCAAAACTATTCGTCAATAGAGGTCCCACTCCCAAAGCTACTTTTTTATTGAAGTGCTTAATAAAAAACACCCCTCCTTGGGCTAAAATAGCCTCGCTATTGATCACCTCCATATCGGTATATATTCCGACCGTTCCCATAAACAATAAAGACCATGAATCACTAATCGAACGAAAGTATTTAACTCCAATTTGTGCATTCAACAGTTCGGTAGGAAATAAATCCTCTTCATACAATTTATGTTCCATTTTCGCATACGCTCCCTGCGCCACAATAGACCAAGTACGAGATTTATTTCGCTTATCTATCGTTGTGGATAACGGAAGCTCTATATTGAGTTCTATCCTTCTAAAATCAGTTTTTGCGGGAGTTTTCATACTGTCAATGGGCCGTACATAGTTGGAGAACGGAACGTAATCAACCTTAAATTCTCCTCTCACCTTTTCTTGGGACCACAGGGTTGTCATCCCTAAAAGGAAAA
Source organism: Myroides sp. DW712 (assembly GCF_046557355.1). Classification (NCBI taxonomy): domain Bacteria; kingdom Pseudomonadati; phylum Bacteroidota; class Flavobacteriia; order Flavobacteriales; family Flavobacteriaceae; genus Myroides; species Myroides sp. DW712. The sequence goes on along the minus strand of NZ_JBKFDO010000021.1, from coordinate 21,586 downwards.
AACAACAAGCTGCAACTAAACGTATCTTCATTTCTTTAATTTTGATGCAAATCAATTCTAAATTCAAGTTGTAAGCGAATCTCTTTGACCACTGGTTTATTTTTTTTGATGAATGACCCTTCCTTTGCGGTTGTTAAGAACCAATTGTCCCTTGCATCTTTGGCAATATTCCGTATATTTGGTCTATACAATACTATTTAATAAACCCTACAGAGTAGTCCACATGAAAAGGCTTTGGAAATTAGAAATTCGCTTAGATAGCGCTGCGGATCAACCGATTTATTTGCAGATTGCTGATGCTATTATTGAAGCCATCCAACAAGGAAGGCTGCAAAAAGATGAAATTTTACCTAGTACGCGAACACTAGCCACAATGTTAGCGGTCAATCGCAATACGGTTGTTAAGGCTTTAAGTGTATTGTTAGACGAAGAATGGCTCGTATCTGTGGAACGAAAAGGGATTTACATTGCTCAGACGTTACCACAGGCTAAACCCAAAAGAAGGTCTTCTTCTTTGGTTAAGCCAGAGCTTACTCATCCACAACATCCAGCTCCTCTTGTTTTTGACAATGGATATCCAGATAGTAAGATTGTACCTGTAAAGGAATTAGCTCGTGCATATCGTCAGATTTTCAATCGCAATGCCAAATGGCAAATGATGGGTTATGGCAATGCCTTGGGTGATCCACGCTTTATTCAACATATCGCGCATATGCTCAACCACCAGCGAGGCATGCACGTCAAAGAAGATTGTGTTTGTATCACCCGTGGTGGACAGATGGCTATTTATTTAATTGCCCAATGTTTACTTCAAAAAGGAGCGGCTATACTGGTTGAAAACCCAGGATATCAATCGGCATGGAAGGCCTTTGAACATGCAGGTGCTACTTTGATTCCGATTCCTGTGGATGCCGAAGGAATATGCGTAACTACAATGAAAGAGCAACTAGAACAACACCCCAATATCAAAGCTGTGTACCTTACGCCACACCACCAATTTCCAACAACGGTAACCTTAAGCTTACAACGTCGTCTTGCCCTTATTCAACTGGCCAATCAATATGGTATTACCGTTATTGAAGATGATTATGACAATGAATTTCACTATACCTACAGACCTGTATTGCCCCTATGTAGCTATGTCGAACTTGAACATTACGTGTATATTGGCACGCTAAGTAAGGTGGTAGCACCTGCACTTCGGGTGGGATTTTTGGTCACCAGTCACCAAAGCTTAATCGACAAAATTACACAGCTGAGAACAATTATTGATATTCAGGGCGATCGTATTATGGAACAAGCCGTCCTCCAATTAATTGAAGACGGCCTGATAAGAAAACATATTAAAAAAGCGACAAGTTTATACAAGGAGAAAAGAGACTTTACCTCCCAATTAATTCAGCGTCATTTAGGGGATCGCGTAACCTTTACTATCCCTGATGGGGGATTAGCCTTTTGGATTAAACCCAATCAACCCGTTGATTATACGACTTTAATTTCTCATTTAGCTAGCAAAGGGGTACAATTGATCCATCCTAATGACTACTATTTATCTCCTTCTACTGCGGGGGGGCTCCGCTTGAGTTTTGGAACGCTTACAGTGGAAGAATTGGAAAAAGGTATTCGCATCCTTGGAGAAAGTCTAACAACGCATATGCCCTAGCTTCTAACTTATTTCCAATCTGCTAAGGTGGTGATTCCACCTTTTACTTTCTCTCCCAATTGTACCTTTACGTTACAATCCAGCGGTATAAGTAAGTCTACGCGTGATCCAAACTTAATAAATCCCATTTCATGGGTTTGTTCTACTACTTCTCCTACTTTCAAATAGTTGACAATGCGATTTGCTAAAGCTCCTGCAATTTGCTTCGCCAGTACTTCTTTGCCATTCGCCTGTTGATACACCACACTGTGTCGTTCATTTTCTGTAGACGATTTCGGATGCCAAGCCACCAAATTTTTACCTTTGTGATAACAACTATAGACCACCTTCCCTTCTATGGGGTTTAGATTGACATGTACATTCAATACACTCATGAAAACGGATACTTGTAAGCGTTTTTCACTAAAATATTCGTCGGGTTCTACTTCTTCAATCACGACCACTGTTCCATCACAAGGCGCTAAAATACTGTCATTCTTTTTTTGTACGTTTCGCTTTGGAATGCGGAAGAAAAAAATGACAAGTCCCAACAAGGCTGTTGTTAGTACTAGTATCAATACCTGTAAGTACCAGAATCTACTACTCAACAGCGTATAAACTACTCCGTTACACAGTAAAAAAATGCAGCTAGCAAATGTAATCGGACCTTGTCCTTCTCGATGTAATTTCATGGTATGTTATAATTTAAAAATAAAATATCCCACAGTGTATCTGCTGTAATCAACTAAATAATGACAGCTTGTTGATTGTACACAGCAGATGACACAAAGGAAGTTGAGTTTTAAGTGTACGGTTTACGGTGTACGGTGCCCTGTCAACTGTCAACTGTTAACCGTTAACCAATTTGAGGTTCTGGTTGGATTCGAACCAACCTACTAGTTATTGCGTAACTAGGCCTACCACTCAGCCACAGAACCGATTTTTAGTGTACAGTTAACAGTGTACGATACACTGTCAACCGCTAACTGTCAACCGTCAACCAATTTGAGGTTCTGGTTGGATTCGAACCAACCTACTAGTTATTGCGTAACTAGGCCTACCACTCAGCCACAGAACCGGTTTTTAGTGTACAGTTAGCAGTGTACGGTTTACGGTGCACTGTCAACTGTCAACTGTCTTTTAAATTCACTACAAACATACAGCCTCTTTGGTTCCTACCACTGATACAGAATTATCATTTTCTAGGTGGTCCAGTTCTGGGAAGAAACACAAAAAAAGCCTCTTCTGGACCATCGCTATATTACCATACTGTACCATACCCTTCTACCAAGGAGGAAGTACCTTTAGGGTAGTATAGTAACAATATCAACTTAATACAAAAAGAAAATGGACAAAGTAATTTTTTACCACGCAGGCTGTCCAGTTTGCGTTATTGCAGAACAAGATCTTTTACACTTAATTGCGGATCATCCCGTAGAAATTATCCACTTAGGCGAAGAAAATGCTAAAATTCAAGAAGCTATACGTGCCGGAGTGCAATCTGTACCGGCTCTAGTTTTACCCAATGGACATGTACTACACATTAACTTTGGAGCCGCTATCAAGGATTTATAAAAGGTGAAGGATGAGATGTAAAAAAACGCGAGGTGTAAGTACCTCGCGTTTTTTTGTTGTTTGCCTTTTTGGGGTTGGTACTTGGCTTTTGAAGGTTATTCTCTGGGAATAAACAAAAACCAAAAGCCAAAAACTACAGATACCGCACCATATAATACATTCCCCACGCCACGACTACAATAATCGTAATCCATACCCAATAGGGGATACTTTGTGGTGTTTCACTTCCTGTAATTAAAAAGGTCTTGGGATCGCCTTTACCATAGGCATTTATCATAATATCCACAACGCCATCCACGACTGCTTGGGCTTGAATTCCTTCTACTTCAATTGAGGGACCATTTTTTACCGTAAAGGGAATCTTTCGAATCCCTTCTTTTCCAGTATAATCTTGACTCACAATCTTGAGGACGTGTTCCCCATCTACGAGTCTATAGGTATCTAACTCAAAGGTCACGGGTGTTTCTAATACCGCAAGCGGTTGTGCTTCCTCATCAATAAACAGGTATACTTTACTTTTTTGCTCCATATCACGATTCATTTAAAACAGTTCTTTTGATATGATTGTGTTGGCGTTCTCCTGGTTTAATCAGCCATTTCACCGAAAAAAACAGGGTTAAGACAACGATAATAGCGATAATCCCAATAATGAGATAATCCCATTGACTATCAGGTCCTGCCCCGTGTACCACGCCTTTTAATAGCTTGGGCTGATTGCGTTCACAAACAGGACAAGCATATCCCCTGGTGGTGATCAGTAATCCGATCACTAGAGTTGCCATAACGTTTTTTACTTTCATTACTTCGTTTTGATTTGGTTAATATAATCCATGATTTTTTGCACTTCTTCTACACTTACTTCAGGGGCTTTATTTCCCCAATTGGTTCGTTCATAATTGATAATCGCTGTAACCTCATTTGCCGTCCAGTCAAGGTTAGTCCCTACTGCGGGCATCACTCCATACTCTCCCCTTGCATCATAACCATTCATGATAATATCCACATACAATTGCAAGTTATCCCCTACAACAATAGGACTATTAATCAAGGAAGGAAAAGCACCTGCTAACCCTTCACCATTACTTTGATGGCAAGAAGCACAATTCGTCATATACAAATTCTTACCATCTACTCCTGAATCTACTATTTGATTTCCACTAGGAACTGTACTTTCTTCTTTTAGCGGATATAAAAATTCAGGAACTACGGTAGCTTCAGGCAATTTTGCTTGTTTTAATTCCTGAAGGTAAGCCACTAAATCTAGCGCTTCTTGGGTGGCAATAAGCTGTCCTTGATTGGATGAGGTAGGAACAGAAACAACCACATCGTTCTCCTTGACATTTTGTGTCCATGCAAACAAAAAAGGATAGGCAGGCATAATGGATTCCTTCACCACTAGGCGTGGATTATATAAGTGCACCAAGTGCCATTCTATACTAGGCTGACGCGTTCCAATATCCGTTAAATCAGGGCCTGTGCGTTCCGTTCCCATTAAAGTAGCAGTATTGGTCCAAACATCCATTCTTGTATTTGTCGCATAATCCGCAGCCATCGAAGGTCGTCCTCCCCATTTGCGATCCATTTCTACATTGCGCACTTGTTGACTGTGACAAGCCACACAACCATTGGCAATAAAAACTTCCTTCCCTCTTCGCGCGGCCTCACTCAAGGGCACTGCATCAGGTAGAGGTTGGATTCTCGCTTGATTATCCAATGCGGGGCCAATCGCCACAAATAATGTCAAGACGACAAATAGTACACTGGCTGTGATATATAGTTTTTTATGATTATTAAAAATATCCATCGTAAAAAATTAAGCATTAGTAGTTGTTTTGATTTGTTGCTCGAGTTGTTCTAATGCAACGAGGGGAAGTTCCACCTCTTTGGTTTGAACCACTCTAACCATGCGATAAAAGTTAAACGCAAAAAACAGATGCGAAACCCACATCAACGTACCGCCGATTGCGCGCCAAAGCCAGTACGGCATCATAAGCTTTACACTTTCAATAAAAGGCGCTTCCCCCATCCAAAGGATACCACGCAACGTACCACCATACATCAAGGGAATGGAATAAAAGAGCAAACCAATAAGGGCGAGCCAAAAATGGGCACCCACTGTAATTTGAGGGGCTTCTTTTCCCGTTAGTTGTGGAACAAGTGCATAAATTCCTCCCCAAAGTAAGAAAGCTATAATCCCATACATCGTTAAATGCGAATGCGCTACAGTAAAATCTGTAAAGTGCCACAACAAGTTTGTAAAACGGAAGGATTCTGCTGTTCCTTGTAAGGATCCCGTAAAGTAAAAGATGATACCTACCACAAAAAAAGGAACTGTATAGCTCGTTCGTACTTTGTGCCAAGCTCCTTTAAATGTCATGAGGAAATTGGTGGTTCCTGCCACCACGGGAATAACCATTCCTACACTAGCTACAATAGCAACTGTTTGCAACCACCACGGAATGGCACTAAACACAAAGTGATGCGTTCCAATCAAGGTATAAAACAAAATTTGCGTCCAAAAAGCTAAAATTCCCAAACTATAGGAATAAATTGGTTTATTCAACTGTTGAGGAACAAAATAGTACACAATTCCCAAAGTAAACAACATAAACCACATCCCTACCGCTTGATGCATATAGTATCCTTGTACAATGGTTTCGCCTAGTCCATCTTGCCAAAAAGGTAAATAGCCTACCATAGCGACTACCGTAATAAAGATAACAGCAGCAACAATATACCAATTGGAAATATAGATTTCTTCTGTCTTTCGTTGAGCAATGGTTTTCAAATAATTGCGCAAGGTAAAGCATAACCCCAAAGCAAAAAGCAACATAATAGGCCAAATGTATTCGCGATACTCTCCTCCTCCATTGTTAATTCCCGCCATTAAACTGATGGATCCCAGTAAAACAGAAGCATTAATCAGAATGAGTGAATACCACGCCCATGAATAATTAGCAAGGGTTGTATTGCTTACCCGAGGGACAATATAGTATCCTAAACCAATCATCCCCAAGGACGACCACCCCCAGAATACCGCATTAGTATGCACTGGTCGAAGTCGGCCGAAACTCAGCCAACTACTGTGATCTATATCGGGAGCAACAAATTTAATGCCCAAATATTCTCCTACTGTTGTTCCAATAAGTAACCAAAAGCTGGCCGTACCTAAAAACCACAGAACGATCCGTGACAGTTGGGGGTCAATCACTAAATTGGTTGTGTTTTTTTTCTTCGTTGCCACTACAGGCAAACCTGCTTTTTCTTGAAGGGTAATTAATCCTCTCTTATCTTCAGGCTGTGCTGTTCCTGTCAATTCTCCTTTAGAAAGCGTGTAATCCAACGCCTCTTTTCGCTGCATAAACACTTCTAAATCTTCTTCTGACAAGTTTTCAAAGTAGTGCACCAAGTGATCTACTTCTCGTTTCGCCATTTTGTCTTTTTGATTTTTTATTAGTTGGCGCACCTGTATCACCATCATGCCGATGCCAAAGAGAATTGGAATCATCAATAGCCCTATGGTAATGAGAATACCCGGTTCTTTAAATAAGGGACGGTCTTCCAATTTCATTGAAGTTTGTGCCCAAACAGTTGATTGACAAAACACCACCAATAGCAACAAAATTCCTTGTTTTCGAGACCGCAAGAGATGGAGCAATTGCTTCAGTTGATTGATTTTTAAACAGTGAAGCTGTTGCTCATGCTGTAGGAGGGAATTTATTTTTCCTTTCTGATAGGTTTGGAGTAAGTGTTTTGCTTCAACATATAAGAATCCACAGGCCAACATCATCAATCCCCCCATGATGACAAGCAGGAAGATAGCAGTATTGCTTCCATTAAACGCAAAAGACAAAGGCTGCATCGCTGGGGTTTCAACCGCAATAGCAGGTACAAAGAAAGACGAGCTAAGCGAGACGATACAGTCCATAAAAAAGACAGTTTTCATGCTAAGTATATATTACAATTTATTTCAAAGACAGGTAAATTAGTAGCTTCACCCAACCAAATGAGCGATAATGCGCTCTTTTTTCGGCGTGATTTCCTTACTTTGAGTCAAAGGTAAAAGACATCTGAACCATGCTAATGGTTCAGATGTCACAAACTTAGCTAGACCAGATTTTGGCCATAACACGTACGAAATACCTCTCTTTGAAGAAAGTCTTTCTTCTTTTTTAATTCATTCTGTATACTATTTCGAGGCTATTCGCCAGTTAAAAGCACTTCTTCTTTCAGCACTATAGGGTGATTCAATCGAGTAATTTCAACGGTAATTTCAGGAGAAGTCTCCATCGTTTTCTTTAACTCTAACTGTTCGTTCAAAGTTAAATCAGCAACTTGCTGTCCATTAACGGCCTGAATCTTATCCCCTAACTGAATGCCTTGTTTATGCGCTGGACTATTGTGCCAAACAAAGGTGACAAGTAGTTCACCATTTTCAACGGCTGTTTTTATTCCTTTTCCAACAAATTTTGTTTCAAAACCTCGTTGTCCTTCATTGGAAAAATAAAATGTATTTTTATAAATAATCACGCGATAGTGAGACAACCACTCTACCCCTAAATTACTTTCCTCATCTTCTTCAACGTCCGAAAAGAAAATCGGAATATGTTGTTGTCCTAACTTCATTTTCAAAGGCAAAAGAGCAGTTTCTCCAACACTATTCCCAAAGGCATTCTTACTCAATATCCCTTCACCTGTAATATAATCTGAAACGTAGGGCTTTACCTTATCAAACATGGAAGCACTCAAATAAAATAATCCCGAATACCCTGTATCAAAAAAAATTCCTTTTTCTTTAATCCTATCAAAGTAAGTCAGGCTAAGTAAAGGCGTTCCTATATCCGTCTTTTTCATTTTGAAAGCGGAAAAATTAGCTTCTTTTAACCAAGCTTGATCCAATGTATTGGAAACTGTAATGCTGTTTTTCTGAAGATCAAAGTCCCAAGCACCTCTAGCAGTTATATTTCCTCCTATAATACCATCAATACCCAAATCCTCAAACACCGTCAAATCCTCTTGCATAAACACAAAATTGTCAAACGTCAGATTTCCTATTTTTATGGAAGGTAAGGTAACATAGTCAACTTCCTGTGTATTTTGCATAGCATCCATAATCGATTCTTTTTTAAGAAACACAAAATCAACATCTAGATTCTTTCTGATAGTTGATGGAGCTCCCGTATCTACTAAAAAAATATACTCTTTTCCTTCAATTTCTACTGTGACATAAATTAATTGATTCACTAAGGTATAAGCAAGTTGTTCTTTGTACACGCTGGGTTGAATCGTTCCTTTCTTAAACATGCCTTTTTGGGCGTTTACATTCAATTGAATCAACAACAAAATCAAGAATATTATTTTACTTCTCATAGCTGAATACATTTATTTTAACATAAAAAGTAGGAAGTAAATTTTAAAAAATAGCAAAATTAACTTTTTTTAACATATGTGGAAACAACAAAATACACTGAAAAGCGAGTAAAACTGAACAAAACCTCCTTTTTTTAGTACTCAACCCTTTGAAAATACAGGTAACCTATTCTTTTTTATATAAAAAGGACAAAAATATCTTTATTTCGCATTTTGTGATTTGAATCATAAAATACAGGGTAAGGAAGGCGGTAACTTTGGGTTAAAATAATATCTAAAACTATAAGAAAATGAAATCAAAAGCGCTATCAATTATGCTACTTGCAGGTTGTTTAACACTTGTATCCTGTGGGGACAAAGCTAAACCTGCTCCAGACAGTGGTGTAACAACAAATGAGAGAAAAGTGGAAACCACAGCTCCCACTCCATCGAGTTCAGCCACAACCGATGCTGCAAAAGCACCAGCTTCTGAACGCATTGATTTAGTAAATAAAGGCAAAGGTCCTATCAAAACCTTACTGTTAGGAGATATCGATCAAGCCATGGCTGTCAAAGGACAAGAGGTGTTCAAAAACATGTGTACTGCTTGCCATAAAACAGATAAACGCTTCATTGGTCCTGCACCAAAAGGTATCTTAGAACGACGTACGCCTGAATGGGTGATGAACATGATCTTAAATCCAGAGAATATGTTGGAAAATGATCCATTGGCTCAAGAACTACTCAAAGAATTTAATGGAGCTCCCATGGCCAATCAAAACCTGACGGAAGAAGAGGCTCGTGCGGTTCTCGAATATTTTAGAACCTTATAACTTAAAAAAATAAAACGTATGAAAAAGTATATGAATCTAACCTTGCTCAGCTGCCTCGCTGGACTGACCTTGGTTGGTTGTGGGAAAGCCAAGCAAAACAACAAAGGAGCCATTTCTTCCAATGCCGCGGAGAAAGTGTATGTAGCACCAGGAGAATACGACGAATATTATGGATTCTTTTCTGGGGGATTTAGTGGTCAATTATCGGTATATGGATTACCTTCTGGACGCTTGTTTAAAGTGATTCCTGTCTTTTCCCAAGATCCCGAAAAAGGATATGGTTATAGTGAAGAAACTAAACCCATGCTAATGACCTCCCACGGGTTTATTCCTTGGGATGATTCCCATCACCCCGATATTTCTCAAACCAATGGAGAATTAGATGGTCGATGGATTTTTATCAATGGAAATAATACCCCGCGTATTGCGCGTATTGACTTGGAAGACTTTAGTACAGCGGAGATTATTGAAATTCCCAATAGTGCTGGTAACCACAGTTCTTCTTTTGTTACAGAAAATACAGAGTATGTAGTAGCAGGAACGCGCTTCTCCGTGCCAATTCCGCAACGCGATATTCCGATTAAAGAATACAAAGGTAACTTTAAAGGGTCTTTATCCTTTATTAAAGTGGATCAGAAGTCTGGAGAAATGGACCTATCTTTTCAAATTCAGATGCCTGGATTTAACTACGATTTATCACATCCTGGACGAGGAAAATCACATGGATGGTTCTTCTTTACTACCTATAATACGGAGGAAGCCCATAGCTTATTAGAGGTAAATGCCTCACAAAACGACAAGGATTTTATTGCCGCCGTAAACTGGAAAAAAGCGGAAGAATACATCAAAGCAGGAAAAGGGAAGAAAATGCCCGTCAAATATGCACATAACAAATTTGATAATGCCACGCATATGGCTACACATACTATGAAAGAAGAGGTGCTTATTTTAGATGCTAGTGAATTTCCTGATTTAGTGTACTTATTACCAACACCCAAATCTCCTCATGGCTGTGATGTAGACCCTTCAGGAGAGTACATCATTGGAAACGGAAAGCTTTCGGCTAATCTAACCGTGCATTCTTTTACAAAGATGTTAGAGGCTATTGAAAATAAAAAGTTTGATGGAGAAGCCTATGGCTTACCTATCCTAAAGTTTGAGGATGTATTGGCAGGTGTTGTAGAACAACCAGGATTAGGTCCGCTACATACGGAATTTGATGGAAAAGGGAATGCGTATACCACTTTCTTTATTTCGTCAGAAGTTGTAAAATGGAAATTGGGAACTTGGGAAATCATCGACCGCAAACCAACGTACTACTCTGTAGGACACTTAATGATTCCTGGTGGTAACTCCAGAAAACCAGATGGCAAATATTTGGTAGCCATGAACAAAATTACCAAAGACCGCTATTTACCTGTAGGTCCTGACTTAAATCACTCAGCACAGCTGTATGATATTTCAGGTGATAAGATGGAGCTTTTACTCGATTTTCCAACCATTGGGGAGCCTCACTATGCCGCGGCTATCAAGGCAGATAAGATCAAGGATAAATCAAGACAGATCTACAAATTAGAGGAGAATAAACACCCTTATGCGGTAAAATCACCTGGGGAGACCAAAGTAACGCGAAATGGAAAAGAAGTGCATATTTACATGACGATGATCCGAAGTCACTTTACACCTGATAATATTGAAGGAATAAAAGTAGGTGATAAGGTATACTTCCACGTGACCAACTTAGAACAAGATTTTGACGTTCCTCATGGAATCAGTATGCTAGGCGCGAATACTTCTGAATTACTGGTTACACCAGGTAAAACAGAAACCTTTGTTTGGGAACCCAAACAAGTTGGTGTTTGGCCGTTCTATTGTACCGACTTCTGCTCTGCTTTACACCAAGAAATGCAAGGATATGTACGCGTATCTCCCGCAGATTCAACCCTACCTCTCTCTTGGTCACTCGATGATGAATAATACACACACTAAAGTCGCTTTTTAATCTTAATTCACAAAAGGACAGAAGATCAAAATTCTGTCCTTTTTAAAAAAAAGAACATGAAAAAATCCTCTATTTTAATGATAGTGGGCTCTTGTTTACTCCTCTCCTTATTCTATTTTCCGCTATGGAACATTGAACTTGGAGCTCCACAATATCCAATTCCCCTGGGAATGAATATTTATATTGATGGGATTAAGGGTGTAGGAGAATTTGACCTGCAAAATATTGACGGTCTAAATCATTATATTGGAATGAAAACTATTCCTAAACCAGAACAAATGTGGGAATTTACTGTTTTCCCTCTTGTCATTGCTTCTATGGCTATTCTCGGAATAGCGTTGGGAATTGGGGGCTATTTTAATAAGGTTAAACCCTCTTATTTTTTGGGTTGGTTGATTGTTATGGCACTCTTAGGTCTTGCAGGGATGTATGATTTTAATTTATGGTTACTCGATTACGGCAGTGATTTAGATCCACATGCCATCATGAAGATGGTCGATCCACAAGGAAACCCTTTAACTTACGAACCTCCTCTATTTGGGCACCGAAAAATACTAAACTTTGACGCCTATTCGTACCCTCATATCGGTGCTTATTTGATGGCCTTGGGGCTAGTACTAACTTTTATTGCCTATTTAGTAGGTAGAACAGCTAAAAAAAATTAATATGAAACCGATTTCTTATCTTTTGCTACTCCTCTTGTTTAGCTCCTGTACGGTTAAAATTCAACCGATTGAATACGGTACAGATGATTGTGATTTTTGTAAAATGGGCATTGTGGATGCCAAACATGCCGCCCAGTTAGTCACGACTAAAGGCAAAAATTATAAATTTGATGCAATAGAGTGTATGATACACTATCTTCAACAAGCGGATCAACCTCTTGGAGTGTATCAACATGTTTTAGTGGCCGATTTACTCAACCCTGGTACTCTAATCCCTGCAGATCAGGCTCATTTTATCATTTCTAAAAATATTCCAAGCCCCATGGGCGCCTTTCTATCTGCTACACAAACGGAAACACAGATTCAACAATTAATCGCCGAATATACTGGATCGTACTACACTTTTTCTGCTCTCCGTCAACAATTGTCTAATCCTTAATACGCAACAAGGGCTACTAATCCCTCCTTCCTATGAAAGACACGCTTCAACTTTTATGCGCTATTATTTTACTCCTATCTGGATCGATACAGGCCAAGACCATTACGGTACGCCCCCAATCCGCTATTTCTACCATTAAGCAAGCAATTGCCTTAGCGGAAGATTATGATTTAATTGTCGTAGAAGCCGGAACCTATAAAGAAACGGAGATTCACATCACAAAACCCCTCACCCTACTGAGTAAAAATGCCATCGTTGATGGGGAAAACAAAGGAGAGATTTTTAGTATTCAGTCGGACTATGTAACCCTTAAGGATTTTACGATTATCAACGTCGGCAGTAGTTATATTAAAGATTATGCAGCTATTCGAGTTCGCGAAAGCAAGCACTTTATCATTGAAAATAATACGATCAAAAATCTTTTTTTTGGTATTTATCTGGAAAAATCAAAGGAAGGCAAAGTATTGTCCAATAAAATCTACGGGAAAGCAAAGAGTGAATTTAATTCAGGTAATGGCATCCAATTGTGGTACTGCAACAACATCGAAATTAAAGATAACTATGTAGAAAAAGTAAGAGATGGTATTTATTTGGAATTTTCCAACTATTGTACCATTGATCGGAACATAAGCAAGAACAATGTGCGTTACGGTTTACATTTTATGTTTTCTAACCACGATATAGTCACCAATTGTTCGTATACCAATAACGGCGCGGGTGTTGCCATTATGTTTTCTAAATCCATGAAAATGAGCCATAACCTATTCAGCGATAACTGGGGATCTGCGGCTTATGGGGTATTACTCAAAGAAGTAAATGATACGGAAATCAGCTTTAATATTTTTAAAAATAATACAACAGCCATCAATATTGAAGGATCTAATCGCGTCACCTATACCCATAATGACTTTATCAGCAATGGTTGGGCAGTAAACTCCAGAGGAGCAAATTATCAAAATCAAATTAACTACAATAACTTTTTGCAGAATTCCTTTGATTTACTCTATCAAGGACAACTCAATCAGAACAATTTTGATTCAAATTATTGGAGTAATTACACCGGATATGACCTTGATAAAGATGGCATTGGCGATATTCCTTATCGCCCCATTAAGCTCTTCTCCTATATCGTGAATAAAACGCCTGAATCTATTATTTTTCTGCGCAGTTTATTTGTCGATATCATCGATTTCTCCGAAAAAGTTGCTCCTGTTTTTACGCCTGATAACTTAGTAGATGCAAAACCATTCATCAAACCGATTCAACATGATAACAATAACTAATTTACACAAGAAATTTGGAGATAACCAAGTCCTTCAAGGGGTTAATCTAACCATTAACCAAGGCGTATTGGCTATTTTAGGTCCTAACGGAAGTGGAAAAACGACGTTAAACAAATGCATTTTGTCTATGGTATACCCAGATCAAGGAAGCATTGAAATTAAGGGACAAAACATCAAAAATCAATGGAAATATAGAGAAAATATTGACTATTTACCTCAAATAGCCAATTTCCCAAACAATATAACTGTCATTGAGCTGATTCAAATGATTAAGGATTTACGTCATGATCAAGCCAAAGACCACCAACCCTTGGTTAATCTATTTAAACTCACTCCATTTTTACATAAAAAACTCAATAAATTATCAGGAGGAACCAAACAAAAAGTCAATCTCTTACTGACCTTTATGTTTGACAATCCCATCCTCATTCTCGATGAGCCGACAACAGGACTTGATCCTGCAGCAATGATTACCCTAAAACAACTCATCCTCAACGAGAAGAAAAAGGGAAAAACAATTCTGGTGACCTCTCATATTATGAGTTTTGTCGAGGAAGTATCTGATGAACTTATTTTTATTTTGGAAGGAAAAATATACTTCAAAGGAACCGTGGATCAACTCAAAGAAACCACGAAACAAACCACATTTGAACACGCCATTGCTAATCTTTTAATCGATTGATATGCTTAAAATTCTAAAATATAGTTGCTACGACTTAATGCGCAGTAGATGGAGCTACTTCTACTTGGGATTTTACTTAATTTTGGGATTCGTCTTACTCTTTTTGAATCACGATATTGGTAAAGCCATTATTACTTTAATGAATATAATCATTGTACTTGTCCCTCTAATTAGTACCATTTTTGGTATTATGTATTACTATGACTCCAAAGAATTTACAGAACTACTATTGGCTTTACCTATCAAGCGTTCTTCTATTTTTATTGGCCAATATTTAGGAGTTGCTTTATCCTTGTCTATGAGTTTACTCTTGGGCTTAGGTATTCCATTTATTTGTTATGGTCTCTTTGAATCTGATATTATCTTTGACTTCCTCTTGCTCTTAGCCATCGGTTGCTTCTTGACCTTTATTTTTAGTGCCTTAGCCTATAATATTGGCTTGCGCAATGAAAATAAAATCAAAGGATTTGGATTGGCTATTTTACTTTGGTTGTTTCTTGCTGTTATTTACGACGGTATTTTTCTGAGTATTTTACTGGTCTTTGGGGATTATCCGCTGGAAAACATTTCCCTGATCGGAACCCTGTTAAACCCCATTGATTTATCGCGCATCTTGATTTTACTTAAGCTAGATATTTCAGCCTTATTGGGCTATACGGGGGCGGTATTCAAAAAGTTTTTTGGCAGTAGTTCAGGAAGCGTCCTCTCCTTTTTCCTTTTACTAATATGGACCTTACTTCCCATTCTCTTGCTATACAGAACAGGAAAGAAAAAGAATTTTTAAATAAACAACTTCCCTCTCTCGATTCGAATCTGTTTTTTGGACTCCATCTCCTTGATGGTTCGAATAACAGTTTCTACGCGCAACCCCGTCATATCCGCTATTTGTTGACGGGTGAGCTCCACTAAAAATTCCTGTTGTCCAACTTGATTTTGTTCTTTAATAAAGTGTAACAGCGTTAAGATACGCTTTTCTGAATCGTTGGAAGAAATATCAGGCGCCATAATCGATTTATAATACAAACGAGAAGACAGTGCTTGCAAAACGGTAAAACAGCTAGATGTTTCATGCTCTAACAGGGTATAAAAATCGCTTTTACTAATTAGTAAAATACGGGTGGCTTGTAAGGTTACTGCATTAGCAGGATAATTCACTGCACAAAATAGCGGGGGTTCACCAAAACTTTCGCCATCCCCAAATAAGCCTTGAATAAATTCTTTGCCATCTTCATTGTAATTGTTCATTTTGACTTTTCCTTGAACAATTTGATAGTAATAGCGTGGTTCTTCTCCCTGTAAGAATACGGTTTCATTCTTGTCAAATTCTTTAATAAAACCGCGATAGCGCAATAAAATAGCAGGGTCAATCATAATAAGGTGTCTTCAATATATGCAACCTTAAATTTACGGTTTATTTTACGGACATCATCAAAAAAGAGCAATAATCTTGGGATTATCGCTCTTTTTTCCTTCTCTTTTCTAGTTTCAAATGTCTCTTAATCTAATCAACTCTAACATGTAAAACCTCATCCGACTGAAAGGTTTTAATATAGGTAAATCCAAGGTTGAGCAACTGATTCAACTAGTGGTATTCCTTCTCCAAATAAGCCCGAATGAAAACACGTCCTATTCAAAAAACAAAAGAGGCTTATCGGGCCTCTTTTGTCTTACTAACTCCTCAAAAAGAGCAGGGAAATTATGAAAAAATTATTTATTTCATTAAAAACTACTCGGTTTCCAGATGTAAATTGGCTGCCTTTTTAATCATACGGCTACCATTTTCATCGATATATTCATAGGTAATAACGTAATAATACGTCCCACTGGGAAGTTTACTTCCTTTAGCAAGTGTTGTATTTCCGTCACTATAGCCCGTAAACACTTGGGTACTACCATCGCCATAGGGATCATAATTACGCATTTCATAAACACGCGTACCCCAGCGATTGTATATCTCCACCTTGTTATTGAAATACAAATGAAGGTTTTGAATACGAAAATAATCATTTTTACCATCGCCGTTGGGAGTAACCAAATTATAGATGATCATTTCCTCATTTTCTGGATCCATACTTACCCTAGCGGCTAAAGCAAAATAGCCATAACCTGTAACAGGAACAATTGTCGTAATCTCATTTGCCTCCATATCCATGACACCTCCTTCACTAACCCACATCTCTTTAACCATATCCCAACGAACAATTTGCAAATCAGCCCCCGGCGGCATTGTATGAATGGGAGAAATGATATCATTCCAACTTAACGTCAATAAAATATCACTTTTTGTATCATTTCCCTTCGTTATTATCCAGTACTCTCGCTTATTCATACCTATTATTTCATTCGATTCAATTCGAGCGTGGCCTTCGAAAAAAGCCTGATCATTGAACACATATTGACTTGTAAAGGTATCTTTACTGTCGTTTGGCGCTGAAATACGAGCAGGACGATAAAAGCCTTGGTCTCCAATAGGAAAGTTAAATGCTTCTTTTCCTATTTTTTCTACCTCTCCTTCTATATGAGAATCATCCCGAACATTACTGGCTTTCGCTCCTTGTTGAAAGCTAAGCATTCCCTTAGAAACTCCTGTGTTTACATTAAGGGTAGAATCTACCTTAACTATACCATTTTGAAAATCTACGGTTCCATACACATCAATAGTATGTCCCAAATCAAAAGCAACTGTTTTCGTATCACTCGTAAATTCTACATCATAAAAAGAGGATAACGCATCGCCATGTATATGTTTTATTTGATTGGGGTGAAGGTTTGAAAAAATTGCCTTTGCACTGTTTTGCCCAGGAGTTAAGCCATAATACCCATGGTTAATAAAATCATGGTAATAAATTGTTGTTCCATCATTACTTACTTCTCCTTGACTTGTATTTTCAAACGTTCCTTCAAAAGATACTAAATCCCCTGTTGATACCGATAAAATGCCTTCATTGACTATTGACGATGGTGTCTCTTGACAAAATGCTGTTGTAGAAACCCCAATTATTCCTATACCAAGCAATATTGCCTTATATACTTGTTTCTCTCTCATCATTTTTCTATTTTTTTACGCTTTGGCGAACCATTGGATTAGTAATCAGTAACGTATTTACACGTAGTGGAACGTATGTATGTTCCTGTCGGGTTGGATCATATCCTGGATCCGTTGGCAACATGGGTATGGTTGGTTTAGATTTTGTTTCGATTGTACGAATACTTGTCATTCCTGTCGCACTTGCCTGATTATAAACACCCTTTCTTTCGAGATCTGTTTGTTCTAATACATAGGTTAAGGTATAGACCCACACTTCATTAATATCCAGTACGGAATCTGAATTTATACTTTTTACAGGTACAGCTGAAATTACTCCTCCGAATAGCGGATCTATCAGTACAATATCTGACAGTGGTGTTTCTCCAACATTTGTAAGGCGTAAGGTATAGATTATGGTCTCTCCTACTTGTGCCTGCCCATCATGGTTGAGGTCGTTAAAAATACCGTCTTTCACTAATGTAAATCCCGCATTGCTAAAGATTACCTCTTCGTTTTCTTTGATATTGTTACAAGGGATACTTACTCCACTATTTTCACACTCAAAATGCGCATCTATAGGGGCAAGTCCCAACGTATTCGTAGCATCTGGATCGTAAATATCACGAGGTCTCAATATGGTAGCTTCTACTTTTATTGCTCCAGAAGCGGGTGCAATTGCCTTGAGTTTGATGGTGTACACAACCTCACAACCATTCGGTAAATCTAACTTAGAAACGTAGCTGTGATTCACACTGTTAAAAGTAATTGCGCTCGATTCTGTTCCACAGCTATTATCCACAAATTGAGTCTGTACTGATTCAAAACCTTCAGGAATTAAAAACGTAAACAAAGCACCTTGCGCATCATTAGGACCATTGTTCTTTGTTTTTATTGTATAGGTTACCTCCTCATTTACACTCAAATTCTCCTTATCTGCAGTTATTGAAACAACCTCTAAATCAGCAACTAGATAACTTTTATCAATTGACGTACTACTTCTTTCGGCGAATGCCCAGGTATCATATGCTGTATTATTATTAATTGTTCTTTCATTCCCCGCGGTACGTCCAAAAATATGTCCATTCAATCGACTTGAAGTACCTTCAGGTATAGTGATATGACTTGCATCTAAGGGCAATCCTTTGTAAACATTGTAAGCGGGAGACATCGACGTTGACGACATATGAATATCCTCCCAATAAACTTTGTCAGATCGAACAGCTTGCAAGTCTGTTGACAACAATTCTATAATGGTACCATTCAGATTTTTCCCAATACAGAAACTCGGAATATGTATTTCACCAAAGTGAAAATTTAAGTCCAATTTTATAGTGATACTTCCAAGAGAAACGGGAGTTCCTAGACCATCTTTCCCATCCCAATAGATTTGATTTAGCCCAACATGACTTGTTCCTTCTAAAACGCGTTCTTGAAAATTACTTGGAGCATTTTCATTCGGTTTAATTACAATTTTATAGGTGCTGTTCATCGGATTATCATAGACAATATAAGCTCCATTCATCCCAGGTGTCCCCTCAGTCAAAGTAATCTCTTTAATTGTAAAGTCAACAATAACGTTTGACGAATTTTTTTCTTTCACTCTTAGCCATGTTTCTCTACCTGTCAATGCATAGCGTGCTTTTTCTGGCATCGCACTATCTGGCATCGTATAGAATACCTTATAGAATACTTTATATCTCGTGTCTGGTGCATGAGGGTCGCCATAAAGCCGCTCCATTGTAGCTTTGTTTCCATCAAAATAGCTTGAATAACGAGGCTCATCGGGCTTTTCTTCTGTTGACAATCCAAAATTATTTGCCGTGATAGGAAATACCGTTCCCGAATGTCCGTTACTTTCCATATTATACACGTATCCATCATAAGTTAGTATTTTAAATGTACCATAGAAATCTAAAGGCGGATAAACATTCATTGTATTATAAGGTGTAAAAAGATTCAATGCTGTTGTAAAAACTCGTCCATTAATCCAGTTCCAGTTTCCCGCCGTTTGCTTTGCAACAGAAATGTCCCATGCAATAATCGTTTGCATAATTTTAGTAGAAGGCCATACCTGAGCATTTGTAGTGGTGGTAACAGCAGTTGCTGGAATAAAAGGCGCAGTAATCGAACCAATCATTTCAACTTTATAAATTCCTCCTTCCCCCATGGGAACCCTATAATAAATTGGTAAATACTTTCCGTCGCCTTCTGGTTGGCCTGGCAGTCTTGGCCCTGCTAACTCCTCGGTGCGATTTGAGATAGTTCCTGCTCCTGCAATTACATTGAGGGTTACCTCCCTACCATCTGGTGCAAATAAAAAAATTCGTTGAGCATTAATGGAATTAACATCGGTAGCAAGAGCTATTTGCTCCCCTTCTTCCGCATAGACATAATGAGTCCCTCGAGTATTGGGGAAAACCGCAGGATACATTTGATTTGTAATACTTCCTACAGCCCCATTTCGTTCACCTAAATAGAGTAATGATCGTGCCCCCCTTGCATTAGCTGGGAACAAATCTTTAGATCCTTCGGCCCATGCAGTACCTATCCCCAAAAGAAGACTAAATAGTACTCCAATTAGCGCCGATAACATACGACCTATATTGTATTTTTTATGTATCATATTTTTGCTGTTTTGTAGTGAAAATCCCCTATTTAATTACAAATACAATATTCATATAAGCGCTTGATTCAGCACTTGTTTTTACAGTATAAGACAACTTCCCTTCCGAGGTAATCGAGAGGTTCTCAAATACATTTTCATCATAGTATGTAATATAGTAGTACAATTCATCTCTCGAGAAAACAGCAATGTCTTCTGGTGCTCCTGTACTTCCAACAATCCCACCATGGTATAGCAAAGGTGTTGTTCCTGCAGGGCCATGAGAAATCGGATAGGAAACTGCAGCGGCAGATGTTGCAGTCCCTCCTGTAAATTGATTGACATAATCCTGATATAAATCTCGCATTGCTGTACCTGAACTAGAGGTGTCAAAAATAACCGCAGGCATATAAAAGAAGTTCGGGGCTACTTTAGCTTGGTCTTTCCACATGGCTTTTTTATTTGCTCCTGTTACCAAAACTTGATTTGCTTCACCATCTGCCATATCAATAGGCAAAATTGTTCCATCTTTAATATGGGTAGTCGTTACCTTATCATTATTTAAAGATAACGTGAGGGATTGTAGTACTGCTTTCTGTGCTTCTATTCCTAATGTACCATCTACAGTAACTCCAATTACGCCATCTGTTACTAACGATGATCCGCTATTCTGAATTACCACTGTTAAGTCTATGATTTCTTTTTGAATCACGCCGTTTACCTCTTTAATCGCATAGAAATTGTTATTTTCATATACAACATTTCCGTAGACATCATTTAACTCATTGATGATGTTGGTGATAAACTCTTCATTGGTCGTGATTTGATTGATAAAATCTATATTCTCTCCCAACTGGGTAATGAACTCCTGATTTTCTACCAATTGCGTAACAAAGACATCGTTCTTGGCGATAATCGTTCCCAATTCATCGATTCCCACGGTAAAACGCGTGTTATTGGTATCGGTAATTACCAACGCATTGGCCGCTTCATCAACTTCAAAACTACTGATTTTCGTATCTGCAAATCCCATACCATCGAGTATTACTGGATTTCCATCGGCATCATAGTAGAAGAATTGATTAGTCGTGGTATCAAAACCAACGTTTCCATACGTATCGTTTAACTCATTGATGATGTTGGTGATAAACTCTTCATTGGTCGTGATTTGATTGATAAAATCTATATTATCCCCCAACTGGGTAATGAACTCCTGGTTTTCTACCAATTGCGTAACAAAGA
The DNA here is from genome assembly GCF_046557355.1 of Myroides sp. DW712. NCBI lineage: Bacteria > Pseudomonadati > Bacteroidota > Flavobacteriia > Flavobacteriales > Flavobacteriaceae > Myroides > Myroides sp. DW712. Next base: position 244 of record NZ_JBKFDO010000021.1, on the reverse strand, counting down.
CATCGTTCTTGGCGATAATCGTTCCCAATTCATCGATTCCCACGGTAAAACGCGTGTTATTGGTATCGGTAATTACCAACGCATTGGCCGCTTCATCAACTTCAAAACTACTGATTTTCGTATCTGCAAATCCCATACCATCGAGTATTACTGGATTTCCATCGGCATCATAGTAGAAGAATTGATTAGTCGTGGTATCAAAACCAACGTTTCCATACGTATCGTTTAACTCATTGATGATGTT
>NZ_JBKFDO010000020.1:0-103668 GCF_046557355.1 Myroides sp. DW712 | reverse complement strand
AGACTGATAAACGAAAAATGACAAATTATAAGTCTAAAACTCGTTTTAATTGCAAGAATTTTTAAGCAAAGAGAAAAGTAACGTTTTATAAAATACAAAAGAGGGTGACCTTTTGGGACACCCTCTTTACTTTGTTTTTATCCTTATTTAACTCCTAAATAATTACTTGGAGTAATTTGTTTTAATTCTGTTTTTATTGCCTCACTTACCTGTAGCGTTTCAATAAAATTGTGAATCGACGCTTTGTTGATTACGGTATTCGTACGCGTTAAATCTTTCAATGCTTCATATGGATTTGGATAGCCTTCTCGTCTCAAAATCGTTTGAATTGCCTCTGCTACTACTGCCCAATTTCGATCTAAATCTTCAGCGAATTTCTCAGCATTGAGTAAGAGCTTATTTAATCCTTTTAAGGTCGATTCAAAAGCAATAAGCGTATGCCCTAGCGGTACTCCAATGTTTCTCAACACCGTACTATCCGTCAAATCGCGTTGCAACCTTGACAGCGGTAATTTAGCTGCTAAATGTTCAAAGATGGCATTCGCAATTCCTAAGTTTCCTTCCGAATTTTCGAAGTCAATCGGATTTACTTTATGTGGCATAGCCGATGATCCAATTTCTCCAGCTTTAATTTTTTGCTTGAAGTAATCCATGGATACATAGGTCCAGATATCGCGATCTAAATCAATAAGGATTGTATTAATACGCTTCAATGCATCGAAAAACGCAGCAAAGTGATCATAATGTTCAATTTGTGTAGTTGGGAAAGAATATTTTAATCCCAAGCTCAGTTCAACAAAATCCTCTCCAAATTGCTTCCAATCATTGTTGGGATACGCCACATGATGAGCATTAAAATTTCCTGTTGCTCCACCGAATTTTGCTGCAAATGGCACATTATTCAATAAGCGTAATTGTTCTTCCAAACGCTGTACAAAAACGTTAATTTCCTTTCCTAAACGCGTAGGTGAAGCTGGTTGTCCATGAGTTCTCGCCAGCATAGGTACCTCACTCCACTCTTGACTTAATTCTTTCAGTTTATTTACTACCGAAAGGAATAAAGGCATGTACACTTCATGAAATGCTTCTTTCGTCAATAAAGGAATAGACGTATTGTTAATATCTTGAGACGTCAATCCGAAGTGAATAAATTCTTTATAGGCTTCTAGCCCTAAACGATCAAAAGCATCTTTGATAAAATACTCTACGGCTTTTACGTCGTGGTTGGTTACCTTTTCTTTTTCCTTAATCCAAAGTGCATCTTCAGCTGTAAAATCTTTGTATAATTTTCGTAACTCTGGAAATAGATTAGGGGAAATTCCACTTAATTGCGGGAGATTATATTCACATAGCGCAATAAAATATTCCACTTCTACCAAGACTCTATATTTGATTAGCGCCTCTTCTGAGAAATATTGTGCTAAGGATTGGGTTTTACTTCTATAACGTCCATCAATAGGCGATATAGCATTCAGTTCTGTCAGCATCATTTAGATTGTGTTGTTAAGAGACAAAGATACTCTTTTTTTGGTTTTTGATTTTTGTTCTTTGACTTTCGTTTTTTGGCTTTTGTTTTTTTTGCGCGGTCTGTAAACCGTAAACTATATCGCTTTCGACCACTCTTTAATTGCGTCTTTATTCATTTTCACATAGTCGAGGTTATTTGCTTTTTCAGCTAAATCTAGGGCTACTTTTGCTGTAGCTACCGCTCCTACTTTATCCCCTGCTTTGGCTTGGATTTGCGATTTCAATCGCACGAAATAGTAGGGTACTTTATCTCCTGATTTATCAATAGCACTATTAATCCAAGACAAGGCTTTAGTCAAATCTTTTCCTGTTAGATAAAAGTATTCTGCAGCGGCATAATAATCAACGATTTTGGGGCCCTCAAAGGTTTCAGAAATGCTTTCCATCGCTAAATTATCCGTTGGCACTTTGAAACGTACAGGAATTAAGGTACGTTCCCACATAATTTCCAAATCGGCATAATCAATATTCACATTATTTATAGCTAGTGTAAATGTTTCAAATTTGCGATCCAAGTTTTGCACCTTTACTTTGGTTGAAAGGGCAATTTTAGTTTCATCCCATTTTTCTGGTAATCCCCAGTTATTGGTATCTTTGTAGAAGATTACCTCCCACTCCTCTACCTTGGGGATAGTATAAATGGCATAAGAGCCTTTTTTCAGTATTTTTCCGTCTATTTCCACATCATTAGCAAAAGAAACAACGGTATTCATATTAGCCCCTGTACGCCATAAACGTCCATAAGGAACTAAATCTCCAAACACCAAACGTCCTCGCATATTGGGTCTCGAATAATCAATCTTAACATCCGTTAATCCCACAACTTGATGCACTTCTGATTTTGTACTTGTTGGTGGTGTTTGCACTTGTGCTTCTGCAGCAGTTAATGCTAATACGGCCAAACTAGTTATAACAAACTTTCTTATCATGTCTACCTGTATTTAATAATCTTCTTTATTTTAAAATTTTAGCTTACAATTTATTAATTAATCTTCAGATTTAGTCTTAAAATAAACCAAAAAAAGCGACCGAAATTTTCGATCGCTTTTTTATCTCTTACTTTTATTTTTCTTTTTGAATACCTCCTTCTAACCAGGCTTTATACTCTTCCACATCTGGGGTATAGCCTACAGGTTCGGATAAACGTTGTCCTTCTGCATCAAGCACAATATAGTAGGGTTGTGCATTGGCGTGGTAGTGTTTCATTTGAAAATCACTCCATTTATTCCCAATCGTTTTAATTTTCTTGCCTGTTGTTTCTGAAATATATTGTTCATTTTCTGGCAAATCTTTTTTATCATCCACATAAAGGGAAATCAAGACCACTTCATTTTTCAGTAGCGTTAAAATTGCTGGATCTGACCACACATAATCTTCCATTTTACGACAATTTACACAAGCAAATCCAGTAAAATCGAGCAACACTGGTTTATTGACAGATTTTGCATACGCCATTCCTTTTTCATAATCGGTAAAGGCTACAATATCATGAGCTCCGTATTTTGCTCCATCAGGTAAAACTTCCGCAGCTGCAGTTCCACCTGCTCCGCCTTTACCACCTACACCATATGGACTTTCAGAATAGGTCATTGGAGGAGGGAAACCTGAGATAATTTTCAACGGTGCTCCCCATAAACCTGGCACCATATAAATCGTAAATGTTGTAACAAATAGCGCCATAAACAATCGACCTACTGAAATACTGTCCATTGGACTATCGTGAGGCAATCGAATCTTACCGAACAAGTATAAGGCCCAAGCACCAAAAATAGTAATCCAAATCGCTAAGAACACTTCTCTTTCTAACCAATGTGCTTGTAAAACAAGATCCGCATTAGACAAGAATTTAAAAGCTAAAGCGAGTTCTAAGAATCCCAACGATACTTTTACGGTATTCAACCATCCTCCAGAACGAGGCATTGAATTTAACCATCCAGGGAACATGGCGAACAACATAAAAGGAAGTGCTAAAGCTAAAGAGAAACCTAGCATTCCGACAATTGGTGCAATCCCACCCTTAGAAGCAGCTTCCACCAATAGTGTTCCTACAATAGGTCCTGTACAAGAGAAGGATACAATAGCCAAGGCTAGTGCCATGAATAAAATTCCAATAATCCCCCCTCGATCCGCTTGAGAATCTACTTTATTTGCCCATGAATTTGGCAACATGATTTCAAATGCTCCTAAGAAAGAGGTAGCAAAAACGACCAATAACAAGAAGAAAATGATATTAAAATAGACATTTGTCGATAGGGCATTCAGGGAATCTGCTCCAAAGATTGCCGTCACAATGGTACCCAATACTACGTAAATCAATATAATTGATAACCCATAAATAATGGCGTTTTTAATTCCTTTGGCACGCGTTTTACTTTGTTTGGTAAAGAAGCTCACCGTCATGGGAATCATAGGAAATACACAAGGCGTTAGCAAAGCTGCAAACCCAGAGAAGAAAGCCAAGATAAAAATGGTAAATAGTCCTCTTTTTTCTTCTGATTTAGGTGCAGTTGTCGTATCCGCAATGCCAGTTGTTTCTTCTTTTGTTGTTGTCTTATTTTCATAAGCCTCAAAGTTCTCCACTTCTGTTACTTGCAGTGTTTTTAAATCATACACAAACAAGTTGCTTTGGCTGATACAAACATCTAAACACACTTGATATCCTAATTCTACTTGAATATTGGGCGTATCTACATTTGTTAATTTAATATCCTGCACCAATTGAACCGGTCCAACAAAATAGGTCTCATCCACTTCAAAGACATCGTTGTATACGGTTTTTGTTTCACTTTCTTTGGCATCACCAAGAAGTTCATAATTCCCCTCTATATTGTTATATATAAATTCGGTTGGCAATGGTCCTCCATCAGCAGTATACTGCGAATACATATGCCACCCATCCTGAATGATACCATTCCAAGTAATGGTATATTCTGTATCAGATTTCTTTTCAATTTTCGTTGTCCATTTGGCAGGATTTTCCATCATCTGCGCGTGAACCGTGAAAATAGATACAAAGAAAAATAGCAAATAAGCTAATTTTTTCATACGGTTAATTTAATTTTTAAAACATTAGTAGTTGTATTTCTTACTTTAAATCGTTCATCCATTCGACTTCCTATAATCCATACAATAGTATCTCCAGAGCACAACAACCACAAATTTTCTTTTTCAATTTGGGTCATTTTCTCATCTTTCACATATTTTGAGATTCGCTTAGTTCCTTTCATTCCGAAAGGCACAAAATAATCTCCTTTTTTTGGTTTGCGAATCAGCAGCGGAAATTGCAATTTATCTCGATCGAGATACGCACATAAAGGATCCGCAGTCAATTCAATCTTACTCCTTTCAAAATTTGTTGCAGTCAAGCCTATTGGTCTTGTAACCATTTGATTCTCCTGCAGATAAAAAGTATCTTCTATATTTTCTACCATTTTACTTTTCAAACGCAGCAAAAGGTAACCTCTATCTTTGAGTAAGCAATACTTTTCGGACAGAATTCTCTTTCCAGTTTCTGCCTGGAGCAAATCTGCAATATCGTCCCAAGCTTTGAAACCATAAGGCTCCAGCCATTTATACAAATACGCTTTAGGCAAAGACAACTCACTTAATTCTTTTAGAGGGAATAACAAATCATCTCCTTGTTTCAGCACCACTTTGTCAAACATTATTCGACTTGCATCTGCTGTCATTTGATGCGCTTCTTTTAAAAAGCCTATGGTTTGTTGAAAAGTTTGCTCCAATTGAGGATTTATCTCCTTAAAAACAGGCAAGATATTTTTTCTTATCTTATTTCGCAAATATTTTGTTTGTGCATTGGTATAATCTTCTCTCCAAGTCAGTTGATTGGCTGTTGCATATGCTTCAATTTCTGATCGACTAAATACCAATAGCGGCCGCCGAATATAGGCTGCTTTCTCTGGTATTCCCAATAGCCCTTCAATACCTGTTCCTCTAGAAAAATTAATAAAGAACGTTTCTATCGAATCATCGAGATGGTGTGCCGTAAGCAAATAACGATAGGTGCCTTGCTGAACTATTTCTTCAAACCACTGGTAACGCAGTTCTCTAGCGGCCACCTGAATAGACACTTTGTTAGTGATTGCGTATTGATTGGTATCGAATTCTTGTACAAAAAACGGAACCTGTAGTATCTGACATTGCTTTTCAACAAATGCCTGATCATCGTTACTATCTTCTCCTCTTAAATGAAAGTTGCAATGGGCTACTGCCACATTCAATCCTATACAATGACATATATGCAATAAAACGACACTATCAACCCCACCACTAACCGCTAGTAAAAGCGGATGCTGTGTCAATTCAGCAAAATTTGATTCGATATGCTTTTTAAACTTATTTTCCATGGAGTTCTTCAACCTGTCTAGTACAAGCTACTTCTAGTTATTCTTCTTTACGTACACTTGTCTAGCAAACTTCAAAAATACCTTTTTTTTCGTGAAAACCCCTTATTCAAGGTTCATTTCTGTGTATAAAAAAACCACAAAATTAAATTTGTGGTTTTTCTTTATTCTAATTCAAGTGCGGAATTCTGTGCATAGTTCCTCCATTTCTCGATACAAGCAATCATATCCTGAGGCACTTCCGAATCAAAGCGCATATATTCTTTGGTTACTGGATGTTCAAAACCTAACGTTCTTGCGTGAAGAGCTTGTCGTGGCAAGAGTTGAAAACAATTTTCAACAAATTGTTTGTATTTAGTAAAAGTTGTCCCTTTAAGGATTGCATTTCCTCCATAACGTTCATCATTAAACAACGTATGTCCAATATGCTTCATATGCACTCTAATTTGGTGAGTACGTCCTGTTTCCAAACGACAAGAGACCAAGGTAACATAGCCAAAGCGCTCCAATACTTTATAATGCGTAACGGCCCATTTTCCTTTTTCCTCGTCGTCAAAAGCCGCCATTTGCATACGGTCTTTAACGTGGCGTCCAATATAGCTTTCAATTGTTCCTTCTTCTTCCTCTACATTACCCCAAACCAAGGCGATATATTCTCTTTCTGTCGTTTTCTCTGCAAATTGACGTTGTAATTCCGTCATAGCCCATTCTGTTTTAGCCACCACCAATAATCCACTCGTATCTTTATCAATACGATGTACCAATCCGGGACGCTCACTGCTATTCAACGGTAAGTTATCAAAATGATAAGCCAAGGCATTCACAAGGGTCCCGGTATAATTACCATGTCCTGGATGCACCACCAATCCTGGTTCTTTGTTTACCACCAACAAGGCTTCATCTTCATACACAATATTCAACGGAATATTTTCTGGTATAATAATATTCTCAAAAGGGGGTTGTTTCATCAATACGCGAACCACGTCCAAGGCTTTTACCTTGTGATTGGATTTCACCGCTACCTCATTGACAAAAATATTTCCGTTTGCTGCTGCTTGTTGAATTTTATTACGCGTGGCGTTTTCAACTAAGTTCATTAAAAATTTATCTACACGCAAAGGCGCTTGTCCTTTTCCTGCTTCAAATCGAAAATGTTCGTACAATTCATCTTCTGAATCATCGAACATTTCATTTACATTTTCTTGCATACCTCACTTTTCTTAATCAATATCGGGAGCTACATCCAGTTGCTCTGCTGAAAGTCCCGCTTTTCCATCCCCTAAAACAAAATCAATTTTAGAGTTTTTAACTACTAAATCTCCTTTTTTCAATTTTTTCCCATTCTGAAACACTTCTAATACCACATCTTTACCAATGAAAGTAGCGTATGATTTGGTTCCTTCTTTTAATCCCATAGAGGCAATCGTTGCGCTTGCCTGTCTGAAAGTTAATTGTTCCAATTCTGGTAAGATAACTTTTCCGTATCCAGCCGCATTAATCTTAACGTAGATCTTTCTGTTTTGCTTCACACTAGAGCCTGGCATTGGATCTTGTTCCAATACGGTTAATGGCGGGAAATTTTTATTATAATCCAGCGTATCCAATACGATCATGCGCAATTCTTTTTGATCTAAAGTCTGCTCAGCTTGATAGGTATCCAGCTTCAATAGATTGGGTACTTCAATGTGTTGTCCGTGATTAGTCGTTACTTTTAGCCATTTCAATAGACCCAGTACTCCCACAATAGAGATGATACCTGCAGCGACTAAAGAAATTAAAAAGCTTTTACTTTTAAAAAATTGAACTAATTTCATAGGGTTAGATTTTTGACAAAGATATAAAATCGAAAAGATTTTTTGTTTCTGTCTTTTATTATAAATTTGTTTGGAACAATTCTTTTATAAAACGAACCTCAACATCCTAGGCATATGAAGCATGTAGCAATAATTATGGGCGGTTATTCGAGCGAATTCGAAATTTCGCTAAAAAGTGGTCAAGTTGTATTTGAAACTTTAGATCGTACTACGTACACGCCATATAAAATTCATATTTTTCGCGATAAATGGGTTTATGTAGACGAGCATAAGGAGGAGTTCCCTGTGGATAAGAACGATTTTTCTGTGCTTTATAAAGGGCAAAAAATTGTCTTTGATGTTGTTTTCAATGCGATTCACGGGACACCAGGAGAGGATGGTTTACTACAAGCGTATTTTGAATTGATCAATATGCCTCATACTTCGTGTAATTCGTACCAAGCAGCCCTGACGATGAATAAACGGGATATGCTGTCTGTTTTAAAGCCTTATGGTATTAAAACGGCTATTTCCTACTATTTAAATGAGGGGGATGATATTCATGCCGAGGAGATTATTCAACGCGTAGGATTGCCTTGTTTTGTCAAACCGAATCGCTCAGGATCGAGTTTTGGTATTTCCAAAGCCCATACCACCGAAGAGTTACTTCAAGCCATTGAAATAGCCTATAAAGAAGACAATGAGATTTTAATCGAAAGCTTTTTAAAGGGAACCGAAGTTTCTGTAGGCGTAATCAACTACAAAGGAGAAGTGATTGTTTTACCGATTACAGAGATTGTCAGTGAAAATGACTTCTTTGATTACGAAGCTAAATATTTAGGCAAATCACAAGAGATTACCCCAGCGCGTATTGATGATGCAATTAAAGCGAAAATAGAAGACATCGCCATTAAAATTTACCGCATTTTAAAAATGGATGGATTTTCGAGAAGTGAATTTATTATTGTTGGAGATACTCCCTTTTTATTAGAGATGAATACTGTTCCAGGTTTAACCAGAGAAAGTATTTTACCTCAACAAGCGGCAGAGGCAAAAATTTCGTTGCCTGATTTGTTTGACAATGCAATAGTTTTAGCTTTGCAGAAATAAAGACTCCCGAAACTATGAGAAGAGCGGTTTTTCCTGGATCATTTGATCCGATTACAAATGGGCATTACGATATCATTAAACGAGCCTTGCCTCTTTTTGATGAGATTATCATTGCTATTGGTGTCAATGCTGATAAAAAATACATGTTTAGTTTAGAAGAGCGCAAAGTTTTTATAGAAAAGACCTTTGCGGATGAACCAAAGATTAAAGTAGAAACCTATCAAGGGTTGACAACGGATTTTTGTCACCTAAAAGAAGCTCAATTTATTTTGAGAGGGTTACGCAATCCCGCGGACTTTGAATTTGAAAAGGCTATTGCGCATACGAATCGCTTCTTAACTAAAATCGAAACGGTATTTTTACTCACTGCAGCGAGTACATCCTTTATCAGCTCAAGTATTGTACGCGATGTAATTCGCAACCACGGAGATTATACGAAATTAGTACCACTACCGGTACGCATCTAACATAAAAAAGTCGCCCATCTAAGTGTAAAAGGGCGACTTTTTTATTTTATTCACTAAGCAAACCTGCTTCTTCTACTAAAAGTTTAATGTTTTCATATGAATTGGACATAGCTGCCTTAATTTGTTCCTTATCAAACCAAACCACTTCTTCAATTCCTTCCTCTGCTTGTCCAACTAAGGTTCCCTCATAAGACGTTGTCATTTCGAACCAGCTGGTAATTTTTAATCGATATTTTCCATTTCGCTTAAAAACATGGTAGGTTTTCGGCAATTTCTTGGTAACTTTTAATTGGCTTACCCCTGTTTCCTCCTCTACTTCACGCATGGCTGTATCTTCGATTTCTTCGTGTTTTTCGATTCCCCCTTTCGGCAAATCCCATTTCCCATTTCGCTTGATAAAAAGCACTTTTCCTTCGGAATTATACACTACTCCTCCTCCTGCTTTCTGAACGGGAATTTTTTCTTTTAGCCTTTTCATCATGGCTTTTTCATCTGGATGATATAAAAATGCCTTATCAATTTTATTTTGAAAATATTTAATGATAATTTTGTCAATATCAACACTGTCTAACAAGAACAACTGAAAATCGGTTTCTTTCTCAATTTTATCAGTTAGGAACAACGGTTTATCGTTTACAAAAACTTTATACATTTGTATTATGATTTTTACTAAAGAAACAGCTCAACAAACGGCCGAATTACTTCTGCAAATTAACGCAATTAAATTAAATCCAAAAAATCCTTTTACATGGGCTTCTGGATGGAAATCACCCATTTACTGTGATAACCGTATTACGTTGTCTTATCCAGCGATAAGAAAATACCTAAAAGAGGAATTTGCCAAACACATTGTAGCGAAATATGGTCAGCCTGACGTGATTGCAGGTGTAGCAACAGGAGCTATTGGAATTGGGCTTTTAGTAGCAGAGGCTTTGGAATTGCCTTTTGTCTATGTTCGTCCTGAGCCGAAGAAACACGGAAGACAAAATCAAATTGAAGGGCAATTAGAGCCTGGTAAAAAAGTAGTTGTACTAGAAGACTTGATTAGTACTGGAAAAAGTAGCTTGCAAGCCGTAGAAGCGTTGAAAGAAAACGGAGCTGATATTTTGGGTATGGCCGCCATTTTTACCTATGAATTTCAAGTGGCAAAAGACAACTTTGCACAAGCTGGCGTTGAATTGACGACCTTGAGTAATTATACTTCTCTATTGGAAAATGCAGTAAAACAGAACTATATTTCTGCCTCTGATTTAGAGACACTACAAGAATGGAGAATTAATCCATCAACATGGAATCAATAATTAAAGAAATAAAAGTATGCAATTAGAAAGTCCAAAAGTAAACGTAGCGCAATCTGCTGAATATATATTTAACGCCTTATCTGACGTTAAAAACTTTGAAAAGTTAATGCCAGAATCGATTGCTAAATTTGAGGTAACGGGAGAAGATTCGTTCATTTTCGCCTTGAAAGGAATGCCTGAAATCAAATTAAAAAAGAAAGAAGAAACGCCACATTCTAAAATAGTTTTAGGAGCAGCGAGTGACAAGTTACCGTTTACCTTAACAGGAAATATCACGGAAGTTGACGCGAACAACACTGAAATCCAACTTCATTTTGAAGGAAGTTTTAATCCCATGATGGCTATGATGGTGAAAGGTCCTATAGGAAAATTCATTGAAGCTTTGGCGGGAAATATGAGTAAGTTATAACAAGTTTTTGATTTTAACTGGGTTCATTTTACTTCAAATTGAACAGGAAGAATAAACAGTAGTACATCAAGTTGTACTGCTGTTTTTTTTACGCCTATCCATGTGGGTTTTCTATGCTGTTGTTTTCCTTCATTGCTTCCAATTGCTCTCTTGATACAGTATAAGTCCTCCTCGTTCTGTGAATAATAGGAATACTAAACATTGAAAATCAAAAAAGGGAGCTTATTAGCTCCCCCTATACTTGTGTTTATTGTATAAACTTTTATTTCAATTGTACTGTAAATTCCAATATAGTTGGATTAGCGACAATATCAGACATTTTAAATGTCTTGACAAACGACTTTCCGTCCTTGGCTATCTCCGCATCATCATAGGAAACGGATTTAATAGGTTGTTCTACATTCACCTTAAGACGATAGGTAAACATTGCTGCCATTTGTCCTAGCTCTCCCAATCCTTTTTGCAAATCCTCTGGCTTCACATCGATAGTACGTTTCACTGTTTTTTTCTTCCATTCAAATTTAGATCTTTTCACAAATTCAGGAGCATCTAATTTCTTAGCATTTCCATCACCTAGTGCATTTAAAGCTTCCAAATTCTCCAGGGAGGTGTTTAAGTCAGCTGCATTTTTCGCCTTTACTTTCAAAGCGATATTTCCAATGGAATCATTCATCATTACGCGTAGACGAAGATTTTCTGTTTTTTTCAACAAATTGGGATTTGCCTTTAGGATACTGTCTTTCTTTTGTTCTGCATTTTTACTTTCCAATAAACTAAGGTCCATTATTTGCTCCACAGATAACTCCTCTCCATTCACTAAGTCTAAGGCTTTTTTCATTTCCTTTGACGTTGTATTTTCCATCGGCATGGCTTTCAACAATTCAGAGAAATCCATATCCAGGGTATAATCTATACTCCCTTCTTTTTTGACGGACACTTCTTCTGTGGTTACACACGACTGAAATAGAAAGCCTAAGGCAATCAGTAATCCAACTACTTTTTTCATATATTTTAGTTTTATTTACAAAAATAGACAAATCTTATCAACCGTTTTCGTTTCCGCACGCAATTCTCGCTCTTTCCTAATTTACATATTTCTCAATATAACACCAATTGAAAAATAAAAATTCACTTTTTGTTGTTTATATCAGAAAAATTTTACAAAATTTGCATCCAAATACGTTTAACACTTAAAAACCGAAGAAAAAATGTTTGTACTTTATTCTACATCGACATTGTTTACGCCAGCACAAGGTGCAGGGGTGTATCTTCGTGCAACTTCTTTTTAGTAAAACACTTACTTTATATATGAAAAGCCCGAAGATGTAAATTCGGGCTTTTTTTGTTTATTCCGGACCCTTTACAGCAAACCCGAATTGACATGTTGGTCAAACGCCAACAATTTTTTAACGCCATCTGCTCAACAGCAATCATGGCTAGTATTGTCAATTAAATTCACTATCATGGGAAGGAAACTTTCAGGGAAAGACCTTATTCAAATTGGTTTTCCCCAAAACAATTCAATTAATATTGCTTTAGGTACCATTAGTCGCTACAAGAAAAAAGAAAGTAAAGACGCGGTATTACGAGAAGCAAAACAAGTGTTACAAAATCCCGAGGCCTATTTAGGAGATGGCATTTGGGGAAAAGTAGCGGAAAGTATGGTTAAACAAGTGGAAGTCAAACGCCATGAATTAAGGCATACACGAGCGCCTTTTTCCATTTTTGGAGCAGACGCCATTGATGAACAAACGAAATATCAACTATATACTGCTTTAAAACTCCCCGTTGCAGCGGCAGGAGCTTTACTACCCGATGCGCATTACGGTTATGGATTACCTATTGGAGGAGTCTTAGCTACTCACAATGCGGTAATTCCCTATGGCGTTGGGGTGGATATTGGATGTCGGATGAGCTTATCCGTATTCAATTTACCTGCGAGCTTCCTCAAGGGAAAAGACCATCAGTTGTTGAATATACTTGCGGATCACACGAAGTTTGGGATGTACGAGACCCATCAAAACAAAGTGGATCACGAGGTGTTCTACCGGGATGAATTTAAGCATATTCCCTTTGTAAAAAGCTTGTTAGACAAAGCGTATAAACAATTAGGTACTTCAGGGAGTGGAAATCACTTCGTTGAAATTGGTGTGGTTCGCTTAACGGAGACCAAGCCCGAGTGGAAGTTAATTCCTGGAGTATATCTCGCTGTTCTATCCCACAGTGGTTCAAGAGGTTTAGGCGCCAATATTGCCAAGCACTACACCTACTTAGCAACGAAACAGTGCCCTTTACCAAGTCAGGCACAGCATTTGGCTTGGTTGGACCTCAACACCCACGACGGGCAAGAATATTGGTTAGCGATGAATTTAGCTGGAGACTATGCTAAGGCCTGTCACGATGATATTCACCGTCGCATTGCCAAAGCCTTAGGAAAACAGATTGCATTTACCATTGAGAATCATCACAACTTTGCGTGGAAAGAGGTTATCAACGGCGAAGAACTTATCGTGCATCGCAAAGGAGCCACCCCAGCTGCAGCAGGTCAATTAGGAATTATTCCAGGCTCCATGACCACGAATGGGTTTATTGTAGAAGGTCTAGGAAATGAGGCAAGTTTACATTCGGCCTCTCATGGAGCGGGACGTTTACATTCCAGAAATGTCTGTAAGAGTAAATTTACCAAAAGTGACATCAAAGCGGAATTAAAAACCGCGGGTGTTCAGCTTATTGGAGGAAGCGTAGATGAAGCACCAATGGCGTATAAAGATATTAACGCCGTGATGCAAGCACAGGAGGATTTAGTCAAAGTACTGGGTACATTTACCCCTAAGTTTGTACGCATGGATAAGTAAGAAGTACGTGTAGTATTTTATAACTAGAAGAAAAAAAAACTTAGCTTAAACAAAAAAGGGAGCGTCGCTCCCTTTTTTATTGTATTTCTGCACTTAACCCTGCATCTAAAAGCTGTAAGCATTGTGGTTTTAATTTTTTAAACTCCCCCGTCTTTACTGTACATTTCCCTTTATAATGCACTAAAATGGCACATTGTTCAGCCTGTTCCGCTGTGTGGTTACATACTTTAACTAAGGTATCAATCACGTGATCAAAGGTGTTGACATCATCATTATACAAGATAATCTCACTTTGACCATTTAGCAATTCTGATACATCAATTTTTTCTTCAACTATTTCCTTTGTACTCATAATATCAAAGTTTTAATATAATGACAGTTATTTTTTAAACTTCAAAGATACCCAATTATTTTTTTCTAATTGATTTTCAAAGGTTAAACCTTTTTCTTCGGCTGCTTTTTTAATACTGGGAACGTCTTCTGTATAGAATCCACTGAAGTAAATTTCTCCGTTGTCTGTCATGGTTCTGATATAATGTTCCATGTCATTCAACAAAATATTGCGGTTAATATTGGCTAATACTACATCGTATTTGGGTTGTTTCACCAAGATTGATGCATTGCCTTCAAATACCTCAATATTTGTACAGCCATTGCGTTCAGCATTTTCGATAGAATTCAAGTAGCACCAATTGTCAATATCAATCGCATCTACGTGTTTAGCACCACGCATAGCTGCTAAAATAGCGAGAATTGCCGTTCCACATCCCATATCCAAAACCACTTTACCTTGCATTTCATTGTTCAAGATTTGGCGTACCATCATATAGGTTGTTTCATGATGTCCAGTTCCAAAACTCATTTTTGGTTCAATCACAATATCGTATTTTGCCGCTGTTTTTTCATGAAAAGGCGCTCGAATATAACATATTCCATCAACGTCAATAGGATCAAAATTCTTTTCCCATTCCTCATTCCAATTCACTTGTTCAATTTCTTCTTTTCTATACGTAATGGTAAATTGATCGGATTGTAAAATGAAGATATCCTCTAAAATATCTTCCGTCCACAGGTCTTGTTGTACATAGGCACTTACTCCTAGGGGCGTTTCTTCAAAACTCTCAAATGCTTTCTCGCCTAATTCTGCGATAAGAATCTCTACACCAGGCACTAAAGGCTCTACTGTAAAATGATATCCAATATATGACATGCTGTTTTTTCTTTACTATCTTTAGTTAACTATTTAATAACATTGTCCTTACACTACAATAACAACGAACTAAATGTGATAACAAAACTAATCTTATTTTTGCAATCTCAACACACAAACACATGAAAAAAATCTATTTATTAATCTTGTCGTTACTATCGCTTAACGCAATGGCACAAAAGATTGAGACAGCTAATAACGATATTAAATTAGCTCAACTTCCTTATTACAACTTCGGAAAAGGAGTTGGTATTACCTCGGCGGACAGTATTTTTCAATTGAATTTGCGTTTCCGCATGCAGAACCGTTTGACCTTTATGGGAAATGAGGGCGAAAAAACAAAATATGAAGGAGAGATTAGGCGCTTGCGTTTACGTTTTGATGGGTATGTTGGAAATCCGAAGTTTCTATATGTGATTCAATTGTCTTTTGCGCCTAAAGATATGGGAAAAACGGTGGAAGGAGAATCCGTAAACATTATTCGAGATGCGGCTATGACCTACCGTCCAAATGAAAATTGGAGTTTCATTTTTGGACAAACTAAACTCCCTGGAAACAGACAGCGCATCAACTCTTCGGGAGCCTTACAGCTAACTGACCGTTCCATCAATAACTCCAAATTTAATATTGACCGTGATTTTGGTTTACAAGCTTACTATCATCAAGAGCGAAAAGATAAATTTGGCTATGTTATCAAAACGGCTGTTTCTACTGGACGTGGGCGAAACTTCCAAGGTTCAGAGAGCGATAGCTACGCACTAACGGGACGTGTCGAATTATTTCCGATGGGTAGTTTTAAAAATAATGGGGCTTATTTCGAGGGGGATATCGCCAGAGAAACTACACCTAAATTAATGCTAGCTGGTACTTTTTCACACAACAACAATGCTGAAAACGCACAAGGACAGACGGGGACGAAATTATATGAAACGAGAAATCTAAACTCATTCATGGCTGATGCCATTTTAAAATACGACGGATGGGCTGGTATGGTTTCCTTTATGAACCGAAATGTGGATGATGCTATTACCTATGCCGCCAATCCAGATGGAACTAAAAGTAGCAGCTATGTATATGCAGGCCATGGAATGGACTACCAATTGAGTTATCTATTCCCAAGTAACTACGAATTAATTGGACGTATTTCCAGCCAAAAAATGAAAACCCAATTGTATGAACAATTGAATTTACCTAATACCACTGAATTCACTTTAGGCGTAACCAAATACTTATGGGAACATGCCTTTAAGCTTCAGGCAGAAGTTACCTATGACAAATTAGATTTCTACCAAGGAACTTCTAAAAACAACTGGTATTTTAGAATGCAATTTGAAATTGGCATCTAATATACTCCTTTATTAACAGGTTTACATCTAAAAGGAGACTTAGTTGCATATAATTATACAATATAATTGTAATACTTGTTTTTTTTTTACTTATATTTATAAGAGTATAATCTTAACTAATTAGCTATGAACAGATTATTTTATTTCCTCAGTATTATAGTGGTTGGATTAGGTGTAAGTAGTTGCCAACAAAAAACAGCTACTTCTAACTCCACAGATGTAGAAACAAATACTACCATTGATCAATCGACAATAGCCTCAGACATAAAGGAATTCGAACAGATTAAACAAGAAGAAGTAGATAAACTAAATACTTCTATTACGCACAAAAAATTATCTAATGTAGAAGATATTATGCGCTACTATGCTCCAGAAGACAAAGGAGCTGAGGGTAAATACACTTATGATATCACAGTCTTGCAAATGGCGGATTCAGCCCTTACTTTAGTCACTTTAGTTGAAGATGGAATAAATGATGATTCCATACGCGCGAAAAAGGTGGTGATGACACTAAAAGAAAAAGAGGGGCAATACCAAGTGACTCAAATCAAACAGAGTTATCAATGTTGGGAAGGACGTGGCCATACCACTTGGAATTCGTCCTACTGCAAATAATATAAAAAAAAGTCGTGATTGAATCACGACTTTTTTTATTCTTTATTCTGCTTGAGGTTGTTGTTCATCATCCCTTTTCGCAATATTCATATTTGGAAACTTCTTTTGAATAGATTGTAAAGCGAATTCATTAATTTCATTCATGGCTTCAGGTGAAGGTAATTTTAATGTTTCTGCATTGTGTTTTAATACTTCTTCTAATAAGATTTGCGTTCTTAATAATTGAAAGTTTAAATCAATCAATTCTCCTGCTACGTCGATATCTCCTAATTTCATCTTACTGGTGTTAAATTAAAGTTTTATTTTATTTCAAATCAAATTTAACAAAGTATTTCTAATATTTACTACAAAAGCCGTTATTCTTGAAAATAAAATTGCAAGGGTTGACGCAGGTTGTAACGAGAAGCCATCACCTCTCCATAAGCCCCTGCCGACCGAATGGCGATTAAATCACCACGACTTAAAAGAGGCAGTTCAACCTGCTTGCCAAAACAGTCACTACTTTCACAAATAGGCCCCACAACTTCATAATTTTCCCGAGCGGTAGGCCTATTCGGTGTCAAACATTGGATGTGATGATACGCTTGATAGAGTACAGGTCGCATTAACTCCGTCATCCCCGCATCAAGGATTGCAAAATTCTTCTTCACTCCTCTTTTGACATATAAAACTCGGCTAATTAAGCTCCCACAGTTTGCCACCAACGATCGCCCCAGTTCAAAGTGAATATGTTGCCCTGGCTTGGGTTCTAAAAAGCGGTGAAATAGCCCAAAGAAATCCGAAAAATTTACGATTGATTCCCCATCAGGATCTTGATAATTAATTCCTACCCCTCCACCTACATTCAGTATGGGTACCTCTATTCCTCTTTCGATAAACCAGTTATTCCAAGCATTGACTTTTAAACACAATTGCTTAAAGACATTCCAATCTGTAATTTGAGAACCTATATGAAAGTGCAAACCTACTAGCGTTAAGGCACGTTCAGAGGAGTTAATCAGCGCTAAGCAATCCTCGAGCTCGTGCATCATAATGCCAAACTTATTTTCATCTAATCCTGTGGTAATATAATGATGGGTATTCGCATCGATGTTGGGATTGATACGCAAAGCAACAGAAGCTCGAATTTTCATTTCCTTAGCGAGAATGGCAATTACACGTAGTTCTTCCAATGATTCTACATTAAAGGCCAATATTCCCTGACGTAAGGCTAATCGAATTTCCTTTTCGGTTTTGCCAACGCCTGCAAATACAATAGATTTTGCTTGAAATCCCTGCGCAATTGCCAGTTCAATTTCCAAACCACTTACACAATCAGCCCCTAAGCCTAGCGTGCTAATTTCGTGAAGTATTCTAGGATTATTATTAGCTTTGACAGCATAGTGAATGTGATATCCAAAAGCATCTGCTGCTGTTTGTGCAGCAGATACTGTTGCTCGAAGCAAGGGTAAATCATAATAATATAGTGGCGTTTCTACCTGTTTTAATTGTTCTATTACTGTTGTTGAAATCATAGTTGTAGCATTAAAATAAACGATGATGTAAAGCGCGTAAGGCTTCAATTTTGTATTTAGCTGGTAGTAAAAGCGAAATATTGTGTTCACTCCCCCCATAAGAAATCATGCGAATAGGCATGTGTTTTACGGCTTCAGACACCACGGTTGCATATCCATTCTTATTGCGTTTAAAATCTCCTACAATACAAATAATTGTTTGATTATCATCCACTTCTACCGTTCCAAAATAAGTCAATTCTGTAATAATTTCACGCAAATACGCCCGATCATCGATAGTCAAAGAAACTGCTACCTCAGAAGTTGTAATCATATCAATAGGAGTTTTATAGCGTTCAAATACGTCAAAAACACGTCTTAAAAAGCCATAAGCCAACAGCATACGCGAGGAATGAATCCGAATTGCAGTGATGTTATCTTTAGCAGCTACGGCTACAATCTCATCGGGATGATCAAAAGCAGAAGAAATTAGCGTTCCTGGAGCCTGTCTATCCAAGGTATCGAGTAAGCGTACAGGAATATTGGCTTTTTGAGCAGGAAACACACTCTGAGGATGCAAAATTTTTGCTCCAAAATAGGCTAGTTCCGCTGCTTCTTCAAAGCTCAACTGTGCAATGGGTTTAGTGTTTGCTACCCAACGAGGATCATTGTTGTGGAAACCATCAATATCCGTCCAGATTTGAATTTCTTCTGCTGCTAAAGCCGCACCAATTAGAGAAGCCGTGTAATCCGATCCTCCCCGTCTGAGGTTGTCAATCTCACCAAAAGTATTCCTACAGATGTAGCCTTGCGTAATAAACAGCGTCTCCGCCTGAAATTGATTTAATTCATGCGTTAGTCGCTGTTGAATATAGGGTAAATCAGGTTCTTGATCTTCATTTAATCGCATAAAATCCAATGCTGGAAGTAAAATAGCCGATATTCCCTGCTCTGTCAAGTACTGATGAAAAAGTGTGGTAGATAATAATTCACCTTGGGCCAACACCAAACGTTCTTCAACTGAAGTAAATAAATCATTGCCCAAATCTTCCAACAACGCAAAGTGGCAATCAATTATCTCCTGTCCCTTATCCTTTCCTTCAGGCGTAACAAATAGTGCCTGAACAAATGTTTGATAGGACTGCAACAACTGCGCAATCAGCTGCCGTGCCTCAACGACATTTCCTTGAGCATATTGAGTTGCAATAGCATCTAATGCATTTGTTGTTCCCGCTACGGCGGATAAAACTACTAGCTGTCGATTGCTCTCTTGCGATTGAATGATGGGCACTAACTGCGCCAATCGCTCTGGACTTCCTACCGAAGTTCCTCCAAATTTTAATACTTTCATCTTTTACTTTTACAAAAAAAGGGTTTGTCGCGATGACAAACCCTTTACTATTTCTATTTCGTATAAAAAAATGAGGAGATTGCTCACGACCTTTGACGTAAGTTTATCTTCTTTCCCTTTTTTATAACAATTAAATTCATTTTTCTTTCTTTTATTAACTCGGTAAATATATCTACTTTTTCTTACCTCTTGTTTATTTTAATTTAATTTTAACTCTTTGTTGTTTTATTTTTAACAAACAAAAGAATGATCTACCTGATTTCAGGGATTGATTTTACTTTGGTTATGGTCCACTTTCTATGCTGAAAAGGAAAAATCAGATGGACCTAAAAAAGAATAATAGTTTATATTTGTACCTCATTTTTTAAAGTTCGGGAAAAACGGTTTTATCTCCATCATTTTCCTTACTTTGCAAGACTATACAAACAAACTATGCGTGCTTTACAGTCCTTAAACAAATATTTTTACAAGTATAAATATCACTTTCTTACGGGAGTAATCATTACAATCGTAGCACAAATCTTCACGCTATACACACCAAAGTTAGTCGGTGATTCGATTCGTATTTTAGAACAGCTCACTTCCTTTGACAAGGAAAAAGTAACTGAGCTTTTGTTATCTAACATTTTTTGGATTTTAGTAACCACTTTACTGGCTGGTTTTCTAACTTTTTTAATGCGTCAAACGTTGATTGTAATGTCTCGTCATATCGAATTTGATTTAAAAAATGATATTTTCAAGCATTACGAGGTACTTAGCCAAAGCTTTTACAAGCAAAATCGCACGGGAGATTTAATGAATCGCATCAGTGAAGATGTAGGAAAGGTAAGACAGTATGTAGGCCCCGCAGTGATGTATTCCATCAACACACTAATTCGATTTGCTGTGGTATTGACCCAGATGTATATTATTTCTCCTCAACTGACGTTTTACTCGTTATTGCCGTTACCCTTATTGGGATACTTCATCTTTAAACTGAGTCGTCAAATCAACGAACGAAGTTTAATTTTTCAACAAAATTTATCGGTACTCTCTACATTTACGCAAGAAATTTTTTCGGGCATGCGCGTAATCAAGGCGTATGCAATAGAGCCTAAAAAGGTAGCGGAGTTTGAAGAACTAACCCAAAGTAGCAAAGAAAAATCACTGCGATTAGCCAAAACAGGAGCGTTGATTGGTCCATTGATGATTTTATTGATTGGGTTGAGTAATTTACTTGTTATTACCCTTGGATCCATTTTGTATTTTAATGGTAAACTACCTGATATTGGGGTAATTGCTCAATTTATTCTCTACATCAATATGTTGACGTGGCCCGTAGCTTCTTTAGGTTGGATTTCCTCCATGATTCAAGAAGCAGAAGCTTCGCAAAAGCGAATCAATGAATTTTTGGATGTTCAGCCAGAAATTTATAACACCAATCCAAATCCGACAGCGATCAAGGGGAACATCCTTTTCGACAAGGTATCTTTTACGTATCCCGATACAGGCATTCAAGCCTTGCGCGAGGTTAGTTTTGAATTAAAACAAGGAGAAACACTGGCTATTTTAGGAAAAACAGGATCTGGAAAAAGTACGTTACTCTCGTTAATCAGTCGCTTGTATACTATTGACCAAGGGCGTATTTTATTTGATGAATTACCCATTGAGGATTGTAATCTAACAGATTTGCGAAAAAGTGTTGCCGTAGTTCCACAGGATTCTTTTTTATTTTCGGATACGATTAGCAATAATATTCGATTTGGAAAAGAAGATGCGACAATAGAAGAGATTATAGAAGCAGCTAAAAAAGCGGTAGTTCATCACAATATTGAGCAATTTGAGAAAGGATATGAAACGGTGTTAGGCGAGCGAGGCTTAACTTTATCTGGAGGGCAAAAACAACGGGTTTCCATTGCAAGAGCCTTAATCAAAGATGCGCCAATTCTACTATTAGACGACGCTTTATCTGCTGTAGATACAGAGACGGAAGAACGCATTTTAAAACACTTAGAACAGCACAGCAAACATATTACCACCTTGATTGTCACCCATCGTGTATCATCTGCTAAACACGCTGATCGCATTATTGTGCTTGATCAGGGGCGTATTATTCAGGCAGGAACACATGAAACGTTGATTCATCAACAAGGATATTATGCAGAGTTACATGAAAAACAATTGAAAGAAAAAGAAATAGGGTAAAAAGTTGGTTTATTAGGATTTTTTTTAGACTTTTGAAAGCTATATATACAAATCAATTAATTGATAGAAGGATTATGAGAGATAACGAAATGTTAGAAAAAGAAGAGATTTTCTCGAAAGTATTGAGAGCAGGTAGAAGAACTTATTTCTTTGATGTAAGAGCTACAAAAGCTGATGATTACTACATAACCGTAACTGAAAGTAAAAAATTCACAGAAGACGATGGATCATTTCACTTCAAAAAACACAAAATCTATTTATACAAAGAAGATTTTACTGCTTTTAAAGACATCTTAGATGAAATGACAGAATATGTAGTAAATCACAAAGGTGAAGAAGTTATTTCTGAAAGACACCAAAAAGATTTCAAGAAAGAATATCAAAAAGAAGATGAAGGAGAGGATTCCTTAAACAGTTTTACAGATGTAGAATTTGATGATATTTAATCTTTTACATAAAAAAAATCAAAAGTTCAACTCCTAAGGTTGAACTTTTTTTTATCTTTGTATCATCATAATAGGCAATGATGTCTGCCTTGAACCGCCCTGGAGCTGATGACGTCTAGTATACTATAGTTTTTATAATCTATACAAAGCCGTTATGAATACAGTTAAAAAAACAACAGATTTTATTTTTTATTTGTCAAACAAGTCTCTTCTTTGGGGCATATTAAGTTTAACTATTGGATGTTTGACAGGTAGCGCTTCTGCTCTTTTTCTATTCGTACTTGAAAAAGTATCTTACCTACGTCTCACCCATCCGATGCTACTTTTAGGACTACCGATAGGTGGATTTCTTATCGGTTTTCTGTATCATTACTACGGTGGTCGTGCCAACAATGGAAATAACTTACTCATTCAAGAATACCATCACCCTGTCGCGAAAGTCCCATTCAAAATGGCTCCTTTAGTACTAGTAGGTACTTGGGTTACTCATTTGTTTGGAGGATCGGCTGGAAGAGAGGGAACTGCAGTACAGATGGGTGGCGCAATAGCCGATCAGTTGACGCCCCTTTTCAAACTCAATACCACCGACCGACAAGCGATTCTCTTAATGGGAATTGGAGGCGGATTCGCTTCTGTTTTTGGAACTCCCTTAGCAGGAGCGCTATTTGCCCTAGAATTAATGGTAGTTGGGCGCAACAAATACACCTATATCCTTCCTGTATTACTTACAACGATTATCTCACACTATGTATGTTTGCTTTGGGGGATTACACATACAGTCTATGTGGTAGATTTTGTTCCCCCTCTCGAAGCTCTTACTTTACTTAAAGTAGGAATAGCGGGTATTTTATTCGGATTAACAGCTATTTTATTTGTTAAATCAACAGATACGATTACGCATTTTGCCTCTACTTCCATCTCCTATCCTCCCCTACGTCCATTTTTTGGAGGGCTACTCTTTCTTCTCCTGTTTTACTTAATTCGCGATTCAAGATTCTTGGGATTGGGAGTAGAAACAATTGTAGACTCATTTACAACTGCCCAAGATTCTAGTGTATTTCTACTCAAGATACTATTTACCGCGATTACCCTTGGTGCAGGGTTTAAAGGCGGGGAAGTAACGCCTCTGTTTTTTATTGGAGCTACCTTAGGAAGTTTTTTAGCCATATACCTTCAGTTACCTATTGGATTTGTAGCAAGTTTAGGCTTTGTAGCCGTATTTGCGGGAGCCACTAAAACTCCATTAGCTTGTGTGTTTATGTCTACTGAATTATTTGGCAGTGAAACACTTATGTATGCTGCTCTTTGTTGTCTTATTGCTTATTTCATTAGTGGCAAACACGGCATCTATAAATTTCAATTATACCTATAAAACAAAGCTTTCAGACACTTTTATACCAAAAAACAAGAGCAAATATTACATTTTACGCACGCATTATTAAAAATATATCAAAAATAATTATTCAATCCGTGTAAAATTATCATATTAGCATTTTTATCGCCTAATCCTGTCAAAATAATAATTACAAAAATCTTTTAAATTCAAAATCTTTACTACCTTTGCTTTCGATAGAAGTGATTTTATTTTCTGTTTATTTTGAAACTGAAAAGGTAGAAAACTCGCCCTATTCACCCTATTTTTAAACTATTAACATTACAAACTAGACAACAAAAGATTGCACTAAATTTTAGATTTATGTTTCACAAAAAGTTTTTTAATCGATTCACATTTGGACAATTGACCATTGCATTAGTTGTGATATACGTATTGTACGCTGTTACTACTTTTGTTCTTTACCAATCAACAGCTAGCATTGTTAATCTTGTGCTCTCCGGAATTCTAACCTACTTAACAATCTATGATTTAATTCAAAACAGACATACGATTCGAAGAAACTACCCGTTATTCGCTCGTTTTAGATATATGTTTGAATCTATTCGTCCAGAAATGCGTCAGTATTTTTGGGAAGGAGAATTAGATGGAAAACCTTTTAACCGTCGTGAGCGTTCAATTGTTTACCAAAGAGCAAAAAACGAGAAACAAACGGTTTCTTTTGGTATGCAAGATGATCCTAACCGAATTGGTTATGAATGGGCTGCACACTCTGTATATCCAAAACACGTTTCAGACACCAATTTCAGAACCTTAATTGGGGGAGATGAATGTAAGCAACCCTATAGTGCAAGTATTTACAATATTAGTGCGATGAGTTATGGAGCTTTGAGCAAAAAAGCGATTACAGCTTTAAATGAAGGAGCTAAAATTGGTGGTTTTGCCCATAATACAGGTGAAGGAGGAATTAGTCAATATCACCGTTCAGGGGGCGATTTAATTTGGCAAATTGGTACGGGATACTTTGGTTGTCGTGATGAGAAAGGTTTTTTCAGCGACCAACTATTTGAAGAGCGTTCAAACTACCCCGAGGTAAAAATGATTGAGTTAAAGCTTTCACAAGGAGCAAAACCTGGACATGGTGGATTATTACCTGCAGAAAAGAACACGGTTGAAATTGCGGCGATTAGAAGTATTACCCCCCATACAACGGTTCACTCTCCATCTGGACACACTGCTTTTAGCAATCCAGTGGAGTTAGTTCACTTCATAGCAAAACTTAGAAAATTATCAAACGGAAAACCTGTTGGATTTAAAATCTGTATTGGTCGTAGAGATGAATTTTTAGCGATTGTTGATGCGATGAAACAAACAGGCATTACGCCAGACTTCATTACGATTGATGGCGCAGAAGGTGGTACAGGAGCAGCTCCATTAGAGTTTATCGACTATATGGGGATGGCCTTGAACGATGCTTTAGTATTTGCCAATAAGACCTTGATTGAAAATGGTCTAAGAGGAAAAATCAGACTTTTAGCTTCAGGTCGTATTATTTCGGCTTTTGACATTGCAAAGACGATTGCTTTAGGAGCAGATGCTTGTTATAGTGCACGTGGTATGATGTTCGCATTAGGTTGTATCCAGGCGTTACAGTGTGACAGCGGTCATTGTCCAGTAGGTATTGCTACCCAAGACGAAACCCTTTACAAAGCGCTAGATGTAACTGACAAGAGAATGCGCGTGGCAAACTTCCATAAAAACACAATGAAAGCTTTAGGAGAATTCATTAGTGCTGTAGGATATGAAAAACCAAGTGAAATTGATCCTAGAACGTTCCACAAACGCGTAGATCACGGTGTAAACAAGAGCTTCCAAGAAATGTATTTCGGAGAATTAGATACACGTAAAAAAGCGTAAGTATATACATATATAGCACAAAGGCTGTCTCCAAGGACAGCCTTTTTTTGTGTACTATTGCGAGCAATTCGGCACGTATAATTAGAGATTATTTTATTTCGTACAATGAATACTGCTTTATCAGCTTCACCCCTACTGGTATTTTCTATCTCAACCATTCTTGTTTCGACAAGAAGTATATAGGGTTGCATCGTGCGCAGTTAATTTGTACTAAATAGAAAGAAGCAACCTCTCAGCTGCCTCCTCTTTCTCTAAAAATAAGCACTCATTCTTAGCGAATGAATGCTTACAAACAATTAAAAACAAAAAATCAATTATAGACCAAAACCATATTTTACTTTAATTCCGATCGTATAAGTCTTTAACTTATACGCCGAATTATCATACGCACTATTGTAGCGTAAAGGATCTTTTCTTTCCGCTTCATACCCCAATAATGATGTTGAACTAGCAGCATTATTCGATTTTTTAACGTCATTTAATCCCACATCAAAATACAAACCGAAATACAAATTTTGTCTGTCTGCTAGCTCATACTTATAGCCAACTTCACCAACCCAAGCAATTCGCGTATTCACATCGATATCTTTCTTTTCTTTTATATCTCCCATATTGCCAATTCCCATATATTCGAGTTTATCCCAAACTAATTCATATTGCGGAAAATAAGCTTCTGTTTGAAGGTTATTAAACGTAGTTTCTACTTCACTTGTCATGTTCAATCCAATCTGCACCCCTGTTCTGAAATAAATATTATTATCCATCGTATAAGATACGGTGATTGGAATATTCAAATCGTTTAGGGTAACTTTTTCTTTCAATGTACTTGTTTTATAACGCAACACGAAATTTGTTCCTTCATAATCCGTTACAGGCATACTTCCTTCAAATCGAGTATTTTCGGATTTCACCGTATTCATGGAGTAGACTCCACCAATTCCAACACTCCATTTTCGAGATAAATGGTAATCATAGTGCAATCCAGCTCCAACTGACATTCCTCCATCCGATTTAAGATTATAGGGCAAACTATTTTGTACGCCTAAATATCCGCCTTGTACACTCACACCTACTTCGTGTTTATTGTAATAATAGCGACTAAATTGAGCTTTTGCTGTTTGAGCGACTAAACAAAGCCCGAACAGGCTTACTGCATATATAACTTTTTTCATAAACTTCATTTTTAAAAATCAGGCGGTAGTGTACCACCGCCTGACACCTATTTAAAATTAATAAACCTACTTTTCCCTACTATTCTCTTACAATAAATTGAACCGATTGGTGCTTGCCTCCTGCTTTCAATACTAAGAAATAAGAACCTGTAGTGACTGTAGTTGGTAAATTCAACTCCGTTCTGTTGCCATTGAATGATCCTTTAGCAATTACTTGTCCTAATACGTTATAGATAATATAAGAGTTCTCGTAATCTGTTTTCGTATCTAATACAATGTTCAACGCCTCTGTTTTA
This sequence comes from Myroides sp. DW712, assembly GCF_046557355.1. Taxonomy (NCBI): domain Bacteria; kingdom Pseudomonadati; phylum Bacteroidota; class Flavobacteriia; order Flavobacteriales; family Flavobacteriaceae; genus Myroides; species Myroides sp. DW712. The sequence goes on along the minus strand of NZ_JBKFDO010000020.1, from coordinate 76,482 downwards.
CGAACTGGGTTTGGATACACTTGTAATTCTTCTTCGAGTTCAAATCCTAAATCAATTGGACAAGTTGTAAACTTCGTACCATTTTTCAAGGTAAGCACCGCATGATAGGTTGCAGCAGGATCTAACTTCATTCCATATTCATTTCCTGCCGAATACGCTTGTTCTGTACCAATCAATTCGTTGTCTTTATACCATTCAAATTTCACAAAGGTATATCCACCATTTGTTTTTGGATCATTGTTTACCAATAACATGTTTTCATATTTCTGGTATACAATATTAGTTGTAGCTAGACGCTTGTCAATGATTACGGTGTATACTTTCGTTTTCGTACCATCTTCAGAAACCACTTCAATTTCTTGTTGATGTAATCCATACTCCGTCACGTCTACTACAATGTGATTACCTGGTTTTACTGTTGTTCCTATTGGCACAACCACCTCTAGATTTACGGTATTTGAATTTGTACCACAATCTAAGATCACATACGTTTCTTCTTGAATTTTACCATAAGAAACTCCATCTACAAATAACTCTGTAATCTCAGTACTATTGTTCTTAATAATTAACGTTCTCGATACTGGTATAGCAGGTAAATAATTTTCATTTCCATCTTGGTAAGCCGTAATTTTTGCTGTACCCACTTGTAATGGTGTTACTACTCCTGCTGGGGTCATCGTTAAGATAGGTTGATCGATAAAGGTTACTTCATATCGAATTGGCAGTCTAGAGCTTGCTCTAGCATTTAATTGGAATGAAGGTGTTTCATCTAAGATAACAATATCTAACTCATCAAACGTAATTACCTGTGGAGCTTTAACAATTCTCAACTCTCCTTCCAATTCTTTTATCTCAAAGTTCGGACCGTAATCTACAATCGCTTTTACCGTATAGTCACCTACTTCTGTCTGATTGTTATTCACATACGTTACTACTGCCGTTGGAGGTAAATCTCCTACTACAGCTAAACTTTTCACCGTACCATCATATGTAAATGTTTTAGATGGTAATGTTATATTTCCAACTTCATTGCGAACAATTTCAAACGTTGAAGGTGTAAACAAATCAATATAGTAATTTGATCTTGCAACAAGTGTCCCTTGGTTAATCGGATAGATTCCCACAGCTTCGCCTGCTACTCTTCCTAAACTTCCCGAGATTGCTTGTACTGCGCGATCATTAAACTGCATTCCTTGGATTGTATACGTGAAAACGGGATCTACACTTCCAAATACTTTACGTTGATTTTCATGTACCACAATCATTAATGGTGCTGGTTTAATTTCAAACGTATTGTTGGTATTCAACACAAAAGCATAGTTATTATGAAGCGAACGTAACGTACCTAATGAATAAGGATACACTCGTACATTCTCTCCTTCAGCTCTTGCTAATGCTCCGCTGATAACTGCTGTTGTATCTGTAAATTTAAATCCTGTTGCCGTATAATTCAATACGGGATCATCTTGGCCATATATTTTATGTTGGTCAACAAGTGGCTCAATTTGTAAAGGAGCAGGCGTAATTACTAAGTTACCTAATTCGTATTCTAAATTATAATTGGCTGTTGTAGCAATCGTTCCTTGCTGGTACGCATAAGTTCCTACATTTTCCCCTGGTTCACGAGTTAAGTTACCAGTGATTACAGCCGTTGTATCTCCATTTGTTAATCCTTGGACTTGATAGTTCAATATTGGATCAGCCTCACCATACACTTTCGTTTGATTTGCTAGTGTAATTTTCAAGCTTGCTGGTGTAATCGTAAACGTATTCTCTGTAAACGTAATTGTATAATTCGTTGAAGCTAACGTTCCTTGTAAAATTGCATAAGAACCAATATCCTCTCCTGCTTCTCTTTCTAAAACTCCTGTTAACGAACTATTGTTATCATTCAGTTTATACCCTTCTCCAACAAAAGTTAGAGCAGGATCTACTTGTCCATAAACTTTCGTTATTGGATTTGCTTTCACCCTTAAGGCAGCTGGTGTAATTTTAAATGTAGCAGGTGTATAATCGAAAGTATAATTTTCAGCACTTAACGTACCTAGTCCGATTTCATACTCCCCTACGTTCTCTCCTACTTCTCTAGCTAATCTACCACGTAAAACGCTAACTGTATCAGTCAATTTAAATCCAGTTACTGTAAAGGTCAAGGCTGGATCTACTTGTCCATATACTTTGGTTTGATTATTTGCTACAACTGTTAACACTGCTGGTGCTACATGCACTTTAATCTCTGCACGATCACTCTCACATCCATCAATAATACGTTGAGCTACCCAATAGGATGTTGTACCTACTGTACTTGTTGAAGGCGTTGGAGCAGTCAAACTTTCTTGCGTACTATCTCCTACAAACCATACTAATTCATCTCCTCCAGTAAGTATTGCTTCTAAAGCTGTTGCCGTATCTCCATACGTATAATGTACCTCAGTTACTGGAATTGTTGGTGCATACAAAATTTCTTCCACAGAAACTGTTACTGCTGTACGAATATCACTTTCACAATTATTCAATTTTTGTGAAGCATAATACACCGTATTGTCTTGTAACGCTGTTGTAGCTGCCAATGCTGTACCTCCTACTGCAGTAGTATACCATTTAACATCCGTTCCGTCTGCTGCTAAATCAGCCACCGTTGGATTAGTAACCAAACAGAATTTCTGTTGTGCCAATGCCGTTGGTGCTGGTGTACGAGACAAGTGAACTGTTACTGCTACTCGGTCAGATTCACATGCTATTTGTGAAAAATAACTCGATACATAATACGTTGTTCCGTTTGTCAATACTGTTGTATCAGGTAAAGCTTCAGTTGCTGTTTCTGAGGCATACCATTTGCTCTCAAATCGGTCTGCATGTTCAACTACTAAATCAGCTAATGTAGTATCCTCACATAGCGATTGATCCGCATCGGCAATTGGAAGCACAGGTTGCACGATTTCAATTTCTACCGCTTCACGTGGTGCGCTACAGGTTTCATTCGACAATTCTACATAATACGTTCCAGTTTGTGTAAGCGTTGTCAATACCGTTGTACTTGTTTCAGAGGCATACCATTTTGCAGTTACTCCGGCTGTGATCGTCATTGGGATATCCGCCACATTCACTGTTTGACAGAACGTCGATTGCTCTAATTCAAAGCTACCTACAGTAGCAATTGATACCGTTACTTCTCTCGTTATTTCACAAAGAGATTCTTCATTCTTAACCGTTAACGTATAATTTTTTGGCTCGGTTAACTTCACATAAACTTTCGTACGAGCATCACCTGTATAAGGAGACGTTCCTTCTGGATTAGTATATAACCCAGCTACTGGAGCCCATTTACCTTGAGAAAAAGTAGTGAAACCAAATTTAATATTCGGTCTGTTTTTTGAAGTCCCACTTGAACTAAAAGAGGTTAGAGCATCCATACCCGCTATTCCTTGACCAACACTATCTTTTGCACCATAGGCTACACTATCAAATGTAGTAGTCGTATAACGATTTGATGTTCCCGTACCATTCCCACTATTTCCAGCGTTATGAACAGTCTCTACAATTAAGTTACTAACACCATCCCATATATAAGGTGTGGTCAACGTAAATGAAACAAAACCAGTTACAGAAGGCGTAAAAGATTGGTTATACACTGTTGTCAATGTCGATGAATCTACAAAAGTAGACGTCATAGCTGTTCGAGTTGTAGTTCCAATTCGAATAGTAAAATCTTTACATTCTTTAGCTGCAGCATCTCCTAGTTCAAAAGCAAGTGTTCTAATCTCACTACCTGCTACTAAACCTTTTGTTAATAGCTCCTCTTTTGTATATAAAATCTGGTGCTTCACACCCCCATACCATCCACTAAATGTATTTGGATAATTTGAAGTAGTGCTTTGCGTTCCTGTCCCAAAAACAGCTTCCGTAACTGCTCCCATTCCTGCGGTTAATTCTCCTACTGAACCAGGACATAGTTCCAGTGATTCAGTTGCTCCGATAGCCTCGGGTGTAGGTTTTACAACCACCTCTACCATTACTCTTGTTTGACACGCTCCATTAGATTGGCTAGCCACTAACGTATACGTTGTTGTTTCTGCTGGAGACAGAGTCCACCCTGTTGTGGCATTTCCTGTTACTCCTGTAGCTGGAATCCATTCATACGTATCATAATCTGTAGCTCCCGCCGTAATTCTAACCACATTGCTTTGTGCTTCTCTACATATTTCAACTGCTGCTGTTGATAGCGTAAAGTTAGGTGCTGGGTTTACCGTGGCCACTACTTCTTTACGTTCAGATAAACAGGCTATTTCATATTGTAAATTATAGAAATAATAGTAATAAGATGTTGTAATTCCCCCCCATTCAGAAGACGTAACTTTAATCTTATCATTTGAACCTCCATAAGGGAATGCAAGATTAGAGTTATCTCTAAGTATACTTCCAGTATAGGCTTTAAGTAATATTTTATACCCATTGCCTGCAACTAAAGGTACATTCAACGGAATAACATTAGGGGTAGTTGCCCCTCCATTCACCAGAGGAATACTTGCTGATGTAAAAATCTCAACACCCGCTGGATTCAATATTTTTACTGTCACTGCAGAGTTATTGGCGCCAGAATAGACATCCGTTGATTTTAACACCAAATCTTCTGTTACATTAAATACTATTCCCCAATTCGTCGTTGAACTATTGCTTGCCGAAGTCTCTGGACGGAGTTTACCTCCAGAACCTGTAGTCATATTCGTTCCTACTCCACTAACCCAGTATGAAGTTGTCGCTGTCAATTCTGGGGTTGTAAAGCTACTTCCCGTTCCTAATACCGTTGAACTTGTCGCTGTTTCATACCATCTAAAAGTACCTTCGTTTGAAGTTGCCTGTAAGGTGGCTTCACCAAATCCACAAACAGTAGCTCCTGTTGTAGAAGTGATTACTGGAGGTAGACATAAGGTTTTAAAAGCTTGTCCTGGTGTCCAAATACTTACATCCGTTCCGATACATTTAGATCGAATGTATATTTTATAGTCTGTTAATGGAGTTAATCCATTTACTGTAGCTGTTAGCACACCCGCTGCCACTGATCCCGTAGCCACACGTCCTGTAGCTTCTCCAGGATTCCCAGAAGTGCGAATTTCGTACTCATATCCACTTGCAGGTGCTTGTTCGGGTACGATCCAAGAAAAAGTAACGGTATCATACGTCAGTGTAGCCTCATCTACAGTAATTGCTCCTGGAACAAAACACGTTGGCGTTTTATCTATTTCAATATCACCTACGTAAAGAATATTTTTATTTCTATCAGAAAAAGCCTGAAAACCAAAATAATAAACTCCTGTTGTCGTCGGTGTAAAATCGATTATCTCTTCTACTGTTGCGGTTGAAGTTCCGGTAGTTACCTCAAATAGTTGCGTAGTCATCGCTGTATTTACGGCTGAAGTACCATAACTTACTCTCAGTTTTTCACTATAATTACCATGTGAATATTTAAATTTTAAACGATAGCTTTGCCCTGCTGTTAAATTCAACGCATGCGTATAAAACCAATCATTTGCGGCATTAGAAGCATGATAAGGATAGCCCATCACTTTTGTTCCAACAAAAGAAGATCCAGACGGTTTGGCATAGCTTTGCCATGTTTTACCATCTTCATTCACATCTTCTACCCCCACACAGAAAGGTATAGTCGGCGTAGTCACATCATCCATACTGAGTACATAGGGAACATTCTCTATATTACATAGTGTTCTAAAATCAAGTACTTCTGCCCATTCGCTCTGATCTGTTGTAGAACACACGGCTTTTACATAGAATTTATAGGCTGTATTGGCTGTTAATCCATTTACAGTTGCTGTTACCACTCCCGCGGCTGTTGTTCCTGCTTCTACCAAACCAGTAGCTTCTCCCGGATTTCCAGCTGTACGCACTTCATACGCATAGCCATTCGCTGGCATACTCGTGGAAGCAGTCCATCCAAAAGTAGCTGAAACCTGCGTTGCACTGGTGAGATTTACATTCGTAGGTTTTAAACAAGTAGGTGAAAGCTCTACCTTAATATCTCCTACATATAGATAGTAATAATTGACAGGAGAATAAGCTTGAAAACCGATATAGTACACACCCGTCGTTGGTGCTACAAAATCAATTTCTTCACTGCCTGTAGTTTCTGATGCATCTGTTTCAACTGTAAAGAGCTCCTCTGTCATAGCCGTGCTTACATTTTGTAAACCATAGCTTACTCTCAATTTTTCACGATAACCATAATCTCTATATTTAAATTTCAAACGGTAACTCTGTCCCGCTACCATATTTAAGCCTGGAGTAAAAAACCAATCATTGGCTACATTAGAAATATGATAAGTATATCTCATCACTCGTGCATCTACGAATCCAGAAGAAGAAGGTTTAGCGACTGGTTCCCATTTTTTATTATCTGCATTAACATCTTCCACTACCACACAAGCTGGCAAAGTAGATGTTGAATTAACGTCCAGTACGTACGGAATATTAACAGACTCACAAGGAGTTCTAAAACTAATCATAGCCCATGGCGTAGTTAAATCATCTTCACAATCTGTTTTAATATAAAAATAGTAAAGCGTATCGGGTGATAGTGCTGTCAAATCTATTTGCTCTTCCACATTGGACGCTGTACCATCTTGTTCGCGTCCTGCTGCTGTTCCCACATTGGTATTAGTACGTACTTCATAAGTATGAGACAACGTACCTATAGCATTACTCACCCAATTGATGGTTGCTGTTGTTGCGGTCACTCCTGTTACGAACAAATCTTCTGGTTTACTACAGGGACTTAAAGTTCCTACTAACTGCAACTGAGCCACGGTACTTGTCCTAGCTTTATTTGAATTGGCTGACAGATCAGTAGTATTTATTAAAGCTCCATCTTGATAGGCATACAACCCTCTATTTGTCGCCGAATAACTTCTAAACGCTGGATAAGAATAAGTATATCCTGGTTTTTTATCTACAACTGTAACAACAAAGTTATCTGTTCCGTTATAGGCAAATGGTGTAGTCAATTCAATTTCCATCCATTGTCCATTCACAGGCGTAATAGTCCCACTAAATACTAAAGTTGCCGTATCTAGATCAACCCAGTCAGATGACCCAGTAAAACTTGTCTTTGTGGTATGTCCAATATATACATCCCATAAATCCCAGCTATTACTATAGTTGGAATTAGAGGTAACATACCATTTTATTTTAGTAATATCCCCTGCAATTCCTTGTCCATCTGTATATTCAGATTTAAGAACAATCTGTTGACTGATGCTATAATTATAACTGGTTTGAATCGGTATATAATTATTAGTTGACGTACCAGAACCAATCTGGATCTGGGAGAGCATCGATAACGAAAAGCTGAGTAAGAACAGCCACGTCAGAAGTAATTTCTGCTTCATAAAATAATAGAGTAAATAATGATTAATAATTGATTTTATTGTTCTTTGGTTTTTGAAGCCGTAAGGGGTCTATACAAAAACTTAAGCAAAATATAACATTCTGTTAAAAAAATAGTATATTTGGGGTGGACATTAAGGTGGACAAAGGGGTGGACATTTCAAATTTTAACTATATTAGGCCAACTCTTCAACAAATAAAGGGATTTATGAAAAAAATAATTTACTTCGTTATTTTATTAAGTTTATTGGCTTGTAGTCGTGCAAGTGAACATACTGCCTTGCAAATCAATCTCCTTTTAACCGAATTACACAAAATAGAAGACCCTAGCAAACTGGAGGAACTTATTCAAAATCAATCACCTACTGATCATTCTATTCCTAAAAACATACGCAACATTATACTTAAAGTAAAAAAAGCGCAATTAAAAGCCATAGAACTAGGTGCGTTTAACGAACAAACCACCCTCCTACTCAAAGAGGTAGAAGGACAAGTAAAAGTCTTAAACTACCCTAGTTTAACGCATTGGTTTAACACGCAAATTGGCTTTTATTACTATAACTTCAACCATTATATTGAAGCTGCTACTTACTATAGCGAAGTGGCTTATGCTTTGGATCATCATCCAGAAGAAATCACCATACAACCCACTGATGTTTATCGGAAAATAGGCTACTTTTATGGCACTATTGGCAAGTATAAACAAGGGATTACTTATTTAACCAAAGCCCTCCAATTCACCCCCAAAGATAACATCAACTATACGAGTTTGCTCAATGCTATTGGCAATTTTGCCATTAAGGACAACCAAGAGGCCTTAGCCTACCCTTATTTAATTCAAGCGAAAAATTTAGCAGAAAGCCAAGGGGATCTTTTGCGTTATGCAAAAGTACTGGGTGATTTAGCCATCATTGAAAACAAGAAACAAAACTGGGACAAAGCCATTGCTTACCTAGAAGAAGATATCGCCTTGTCTAAAAAAGTAGATGATAAAAAGAACACCATGTTTGCGCTGTTGTCTCTTGCTCAAGTATATTGGGACAAAAATGACATTGAAAACACAAAAAAAACAGCCTTAGAAGCCTTTTCTTATACGCAAATCCTCAACTATGTAAAAGGGTTTGAATATGATATTATGAAATTGCTCTTAGAGATAGCTATTGCAGAAAAAGATGAAAAACGCGAATTACTTTACCGCAGAAAAGTAACCATGCTCAATGAATACATCAGCGAAACAGAAGGGCAGAAAGCCATTGATCAAATCAATTGGGATGCTGAAATTGAACTCATCAACTTGCAACTAGAATCCCAACGTTACCACTTTGAAAAAATCAATTATCAACGTTTATTATTCTTATCCCTTTCTTTTTCTTTGGGGTGCATTTTAATTTTTGTTTACAAGGTATACCGCAAACAGCTATCCAAACAAGCCTTACTCTACGAATCAAATATTCAAAAGATTGAACAAGAAATGGCCGAATCAGAAAAGCGATGGCAAGACACCAACCATTCGCTGGATTCCTACAAAGAATACTTAGCAGAAAAGACCAAGCAAATCAATATTCTAGAAGTTGAATTAAACAAAATTAAAGACTCTACCAGTGTTAAGTCACAAACCGAGCGTTTAAAGTTAGAACAGACGATTTCCTCTCATTTGATGACGGATGAAAGCTGGTTAGTCTTCAAAAAAACGTTTCAAACAGAACAACCTGAATATTATACTCATTTAATGCAAACATTTCCTGATTTAACGGATTCTAATTTACGGGTAATTCTACTCCAACGATTAAATCTCACCAATCAAGAAACGGCTAATATCCTGGGAATCACTATTGACGCAGTAAAGAAAACCAAACAGCGCTTAAAGAAGAAATACAGGGATACCTATCAACAGCTTTTTGATTAAAAGCGAGAATAAAAAAAGGTTTAGCAACAAACTAAACCTTTTTAAAAGGGTAAATTATCTAGATCTACATTGCCCCCAGATAAAATAATCCCTACTTTTTTACCTTCAAATAGTGGGCGTTCCTTTATTAAAACAGCTAATGCGACGGCACTACTGGGTTCTACCACTATTTTCATGCGTTGCCAAATTAATCGCATTGCACTGATAATTTCGTTTTCTCTGACGCGAATAATCGCTTTTACCCCTTCTTTTATAATGGGAAAGTTCACATCTCCTAATTGCGTACGCAACCCATCTGCAATCGTATCCACAGAAAGATTCGCTTCAATTTTTCCGCTTGCTAATGAGCGAAAAGCATCATCTACTTCATATGGCTCTCCAGCATATACTTCAATCCCCACTTTTCCAAAGGCCTGAGCAGCTAAAATTGTTCCTGCTAAAAGCCCACCACCACCTACTGGAACGATTAAAGCATCTAGATCAGGTTGCATTTCTAACAACTCTTTGGTTGCCGTACTATTTCCGAGAATCACCTGCATTTCATTTGACGGATGAATGAGGGTAGCACCAGTTTCATCCATCACCTGATTACACACGCGTTCTCTAGATTCCATGGTTGGTGCACACTCTACAATTTCTCCACCATACATCACTACAGCATCTCTCTTTACATTAGGAGCATTAAAGGGCATGACAATATAACATTTTACCCCAAAGGTTCGAGCAGCCAAAGCCAAGGCTTGTGCAAAATTACCTGACGAATGGGTAACCACTCCTTTTTCTTTTTGCTCTTCAGTTAAATGCAAAATAGCATTCGTAGCGCCTCTCATTTTAAAAGCGCCTGCTCGTTGAAAGTTTTCACATTTAAAATACAAATCACTACCCAAAAAATTTTCAATATGCCCTGACTCCATAATAGGCGTAAGGTGCACATAGGATTTTATTTTTTCGTAACACGTATTGATTTTCTCTTTCATAAAAATTAGCGTTGGATAAAAAACTCCCAAACTTAGACAAGCTTGGGAGTTTTATTTTATTACTTCACGTCCATTAATTCTACATCGAATACTAAGATTGCATTAGGAGGAATCACTCCGCCTGCTCCTCTCTCGCCGTATCCTAAATAAGGAGGGATAACAAAACGCGCTTTATCTCCAACGCGCAATAATGCAATACCTTCGTCCCATCCTTCTATGACATGCCCCATTCCCAATGGGAATTCGATTGGTTTTTTTCTTTTGTAGGAGTTGTCAAACTCAGTCCCATTTTCTAAGGCTCCTTTATAATGAACCGCTACTGTTTTTCCTTTTTCCGCTTGTTTACCTGATCCATTTACAATCATTTGATAACGCAATCCACTTGCTGTGCGTTCAAAACCAGCGGCAACTTTCTCTAAAGCCTCTTCTCCTGCTTTCTTTTGATCCGCTATTCTTTTTTCTCTTGCCCCTTCAAACTGTCTAAATGCTTCTACAGCATTCCATTTTTGAGCAGCATCACCTTCTCTTATAATTTCGATTGACTCAATTATATCGTCTTGTGCAATAGCATCCACGATGTCTTGTCCTTGTACTACATGACCAAAAACGGTGTGTTTTCCATCTAACCAAGGTGTAGCTACATGGGTAATAAAGAATTGAGATCCATTCGTTCCAGGTCCAGCATTAGCCATAGATAATACTCCTGGTTTATCGTGTTTTAAACTAGCGTCAAATTCATCATCAAATGTGTATCCTGGTCCACCTGATCCAATTCCCTGTGGACATCCTCCTTGAATCATAAAATCCGGTATTACTCGATGAAATTTTAACCCATCATAGTACGGTTTTCCTTGAGGTCGTGCTGAATTCTCTAATTTTCCTTCTGCTAAAGCAACAAAGTTCCCCACTGTTCCTGGTGTTTTATCTTCCGTTAGCTTTACTACGATTTCGCCTTTTGACGTATTAAATTTTGCGTAAATACCGTTTTCCATTCTTCTTATGTTATTAATTTTTACTGTTTTTTTTCTTTGTGCGCAGGTAAATCAAAAGTGACAAAAAGGCTAATGCCATGCCACCGAAACAGACACCTACCCATCCAAAATATTTCCACAAATATAAACCAAAAGCCGAGCCAAATGCTGTTCCGAGGAAACTAAATGACATATAGACAGTATTCAGTCGGTTACGTGCTTCGGGCAATAAAGAGTAAATTCGGGTTTGATTGGAGACGTGAATCGTTTGTAGCCCTAAATCAATAAGGATTATTCCGATAATAATTCCGACAACAGACGTGGCAGAAAGGGCAAAAACGACAAAGCTCAAAAATGTCATGCTTATGCCATATAAAATCAATTTTTGTGCACCACCTGCACCACCTATTTTCCCGACTAAAGGAGCAGCAAAAGCCCCACAGGCGCCAATTAATCCAAATGAACCAATCAAGGCACTATCATACCCAAAAGGTGGATTGTGCAACAGCAACACCATTGTGGTCCAAAAGGCCCCAAACTGAGCAAACGCCAAGCTAGTTATCCAAGTTGCTTCACGTAGTACGGGTTGTTCTTTGATTAAAATAAAAAGGGAGCGATACAAACTCGAAATACTTCCTTGATAGGTTGGTTTGTTGATTGGCAATCGAAACTGAATAAGAATTACTAATAGTACGCAAATGGCAGTAGCAATCCAAAACATGCCGCGCCAGCCCAACCAAATTCCAACAAACCCACTTAGCGTACGGGAGAATAAAATTCCGATTAACAAACCACTCACCACCGTTCCAATTACTTTTCCTCTCTGCTCCTCAGAGGCCAAACTAGCTGCCATTGGCAAGACCAATTGAGGGACAATCGAAGTGGCACCGAGTAGAAAACTGATTACCTGTAACCAGAAGAAATTCGTGACAGTTGCGGTTAATCCCAACGCAATAATCGCACAAAGGGTAGTCACCGTAATTTGTTTCTTTCGTTCTAAACGATCGCCTAAAGGAATCATCAAAAACATCCCTATCGCATAGCCCGCTTGGGTTAAATAGGTTAAGGTACCTGCCGATGCTTCAGACACTCCAAACTCATCAGCAATTAGCGGTATTAAAGGTTGACAATAATATAAATTGGCAACTATTAACCCCGTAACGGCTGCCATAAACAAGACATTGGCTTTGGATAAACTCATAGACGCAAAGGTAAACATCTCAACTTTCTCAAACCAAATAAAGGAATAATTTCTACAACAAATAAATAATATATCCTTCTTCTACATCGCCTCATTGGCAAGGAATTCCGTACAGAAAAAGATTACCATTGGATGATAAAAAATAGGATTGTACCTTTGCACAAATTTATAGCTCATGCGCATCGATATCATTTCCGTTGTTCCAGAATTAATTGAAAGTCCTTTTCAAGCCTCTATCTTGAAACGAGCCATTGCCAAAGGACTTGTTGAAGTACACTTTCACAACTTACGCGATTATAGCACCAACAAGCACAAAAACGTGGATGACTATCAATTTGGCGGAGGTGCTGGCATGGTGATGAGTATTGAACCCATTGACCGTTGTATTAGTCAATTAAAAGAAGAGCGCGACTACGATGAAATTATTTATATGTCTCCTGACGGGGAAACATTGAATCAATCCATGGCTAATAGTATGTCCTTATTGAAAAACATCATCATTCTATGTGGGCACTATAAAGGGGTAGATCAACGGGTTCGCGATCATTTTATCACAAAAGAAATATCTATTGGCGATTATGTTTTATCGGGTGGAGAATTAGGAGCTGTTATTTTATGTGATGCTTTAATTCGCTTGATTCCTGGAGTTTTAAATGATGAAACTTCAGCCTTAACGGATAGTTTCCAAGATAATTTACTCGCTCCGCCTATTTACACTCGACCTTCGGAATACAAGGGATGGAAAGTACCCGATGTTTTATTGAGTGGCAATTTTGCTGCTATTGACAAATGGCGAGAGGACATGGCGTATGAACATACAAAGAACAGAAGGCCTGATCTTTTAGAAGAAAAATAAAGCTAAATATCTCGTTTTAAATACGTTTTCTTATTTTATTTCAAACGGAATATTGAACTTCTCTCCCTCATCGAGTAAGAAACAATATTCCAATTATTTAGCCCAAAATATTAGGATTATTTTATTAGATTTTCATATATTTGCACTCGCTTTAAACTAACCTCTGACGAGGTCCGTGTATGTTGGTTTAAATTAATTAATTATTTTTTTTCAGAAATGGCAGATTTAATGAAATTCGTTCAAGACGAATTAGTTGCAAAAAAAGACTTCCCAGCATTTAAAGCTGGAGACACAATTACAGTGTACTACGAAATTAAAGAGGGTGACAAAAAAAGAACACAGTTCTTTAAAGGTGTAGTGATCCAAAGAAGAGGTACTGGTGCTACTGAGACTTTTACTATCCGTAAAATGTCTGGTAACATTGGTGTAGAGCGTATCTTCCCAATCAACATGCCTGCTTTAGAAAAAATCGAATTAAATCAAAGAGGTAAAGTTCGTAGAGCTCGTATCTTCTACTTCAGAGAACTTACTGGTAAAAAAGCAAGAATCAAAGAAAGAAGAGGATAATCTTCATTCTAAGACGAATAAAAAAGGGAAAGTACGTCGTACTTTCCCTTTTTTATTATTTGACTATAGTAAAAAAATACTGCAACTAAATCCTAATCATACCAAAGGGAACCCAATACAGGATTCCCTTTTTTTATATCACTTTTCGATTGTCATACGAACGGGTATCTATCAACTTATAGTAAGGATCAATGCCCACCACTGTTGGTTTTTCATCTACAATGATTGTAAACTCATTTTCGATAGCATTAACTTTTACTTTTTGTAGATACAAGATTTTTTCCTTGTTTTTCGCCTCTTTATCCGTAGTAAAAACGCCCACCTCAACGTAATCTGACAAGGGAAGGGATTCGATTTTTAGCTTCTTATCTCCTGTAAACACTAGTGGAGTTTCACCAGAATCAGCATAAATCTTTTCCCCCTTTTCACCTGCTCTATACTTGCTGACGTAAGCTTTTATTTTCACCTCATATTTCCCATTTTCTAAAGCTTTTACCTTCACCTCATCTACGTAATTATCATATAGCGTAATCGTACTAAACATATCCTTCACCATGTATTTTAACGAATCGGGAGTTGCTGTTCGAATCGCATCAACCAACTCTGTAGAAACGGTATAGGGAGCCTCCTGAAAAGCAACTTTCTTTATATACTCACGTAGTACTCCATTTAATACTGCATCACCCAGATAATCACTCATGGTATAGAAGACCAATGACCCTTTATTGTAATGAATATACTGTTGGTTTTCGTTGTACATCAGTGGTTTTTCCTTTTTACGTTCCCCTGCTCGCCCACGCAAATAACCATCTAAAGCTTCTTTTAAGAACCGTTGCATTTGTCCTTTTCCATATTCTTGTTCTAACACTTTCAACGAACTGTATTCGGATAAACTTTCGGACAACATCGTTGCCCCTTGTACATTGGCTCCAATCACCTGATGTGCCCACCATTGATGTGCTACTTCATGTGCCGTTACAGAAAACGGATAATCAACAGCATCGTCCTTAGTGTCATCTACATCTGCCACAAAACCAATCGCCTCTGAAAACGGAATCGTGTTGGCAAACGATTGTGCAAAAGTTCCCATTGTCAAAGGAAACTCAATAATGCGCACTTGCTTATGTTGATACGGACTAAACGCTTCGGTATAGTATGCTAAAGACTTCTTCACTCCTGCCATCATGCGGTCTAGGTTGTATTCATGTCCTTTGTGATAGTATATTTCAATGTTAACCCCCTGCCATGTATCGCGTTTCACCTCGTATCGAGCCGAGTTAAAGGCATAGAAATTCAGCATCTTCTGATCCATTTTATAATGGAAGTAACGGCGATTTCCTTCCGTCCATTCTTTTTGTAAATACCCTGGTGCAATCGCAATCTGATCTGCTGTTGTACTCACCGTAGTTTCAAAGTGGATCCAATCAGCGTCACTGCTGATATACGTATTTTGTAGTGCTTGTTGATCTGTCTGTTTCGCCATACGCTCTTTTGGTGCTAATCCGTATTTTTTTCGGACATCATCATCGACAAGCTCACTATTTTCGCTATAACCAATTGAAGGAAAAAAACTATTATTTAAAAAAGTTCCATTGTTTAAAATTGGAGAATTTGTCCGAATAAGCGTATTAGGTTTATTTTCTACCACAAACTCCATTGTTCTTTTTTCTCCAAGTTGCATCGGACGATCAAAGCGATAAAAACGAACTCCTTGTTCTTCGTCCGTTGTTAACAACGTAGCCCCATCAATAGCAATATCATTATTTAAATCTTGATAAAAGGACACTAATAATGTATCGACTACTTGATTGGTTTTGTTCTCAAGAATATAAATCCCCCTCGCCTGAAAATCATTGCGTTCTGGATATAAATCCACATCTACTTTTACATCGACAATTCTCGGCTGAGGTAATGACTGATACTTTTTATATGTTTGTTCATACGCCACCTGTAACAACTCCGTTTCTTTTGATGAACGGAAAACATTCAAAATGGTATTTTCATAGTATAAATACGAGCCTAACCCCAAAAAACAAACAAAAAACAAAATAGTAGGACCAACAACGCTAAATGTTGAACGCTTCTTAGCATAATAGAATCGCTCTTTGAGTCCACTAAAAACACCTCTTCTCCAAAATAATAAGGTTATTCCACTTAAGCCTGCTACAAATAGTCCCCAATACAGTGTAAAAACAATAAATCTGCCTAATTTTCCTGTAGAACCAAACCCATTCATATCAGAGTACGAAGGTTTCGGTAAAGTATTAAAAAAGAAAATGGATTGTTCAATTCCGATATGTCTCAAGGCTGACCACCCCATTTGGATTACCAATAAAGCAAAGAAACCAACAATATAATTTTTGAAAAACGTTTGAACAGCTATACTCATCAGCGCCCAAATCACAAATTCAATCCAGTCAAATCCGATTAAGCTCTTCAAGTACAAATCAAGCTCAAAGGTAAAATAGCCATTAGTAGCCTGGATACCGATTGCTGTTAGCATAACAATGAGTAGCAACATCAATTGGATACCTATTAGCGCAAAGAATTTAGAGCTAAACAAAACCCAGTTAGGAACAGCAGTTGAATCAATCAGCAAATTCATTCGGGTATTTGCTCCTCGGTGTACTAATAAACCTGCTCCTAAAAAGGTAATCATGGTGATGAAAAACTGGAACGTTGAACCAGGGACCATCAACATTTGTCTCGTCAACGGATACGTATTTGTACCAAAAAGTGTCATAGCGAAACTCGCTACCAATACCATAAACAGTAAACCAACACCGATGAGAATCCAAAATACACGATTACGCGCTAAGAATTTAAATTCCATCTTTGCAAAAGCAAAAATATTACACCAATTGGTTTTAGTTGAAAAGTTGTAGCTCACTTTAGGAAGTTCAATTTTAAAGATTCCTCCAAAATTATTCTTGACCATTCGATCCCCTTCTACCTTTTTTTTCCAAGAAAATCCTGCGGGTTGTTGAGAAAATCGGAACACTTTTCCTAAGGTAAACAAGGCAACTATAGAAATTCCTAGCCACAATAAGCGGTTCCAAATATAGTATTTTTCTAAAGGCAAGTTATTCGCGTTTATCTCATCAATACTCCAATAACGCGTATAATAATTAATACCTAAATTTCCAGAAGGATCAAGTATTGCTCCTAATTCTTTGTAATTTACATCAGCAGCAATGGCGTTAATTAATCCTTGGATAACCATCAAAATAATAATCGTAATAAAACCAGCGTATATACTACGCGAAAGTGTTACTACTGTAAAAACAATCGCTCCCATAAAGAGCATATTGGGAATTAAATTAATGAAATAAACTTGGATATAATTCCACCATGTATTTGGGCCTAGGAGCTCTGGCACGGCCCAAGGCACTAAAGTGGCAAGATAAGAGCCAATCCCCATCATCAGGCTAATCAATAACGTCACAACAAACGAACTGGTAAATTTACCAAGCAAATATTGCCACTTAGAAAAAGGATAGGAATACAAAATAGCGTGCATATTGTATTTATAATCTCTATAAATCGCCATCCCAATAATAGAAGGAAAGAGGAAATACAAGAGTGTATTGAATGAATTCAGCATGGAATTTAATAAATAAGGCGAATTCATATGTAGCAAGGAGGCTGAAGTATTAGTCAGCGTATCAAAGACACCAAGGGTAGACATCATCGAAAAAAAGCTAATAAGGAAGAAAATTCCCATGTATAAGTAAAACTCCCAGCTTTTAAACCAGCGCTTAAGCTCAAAAGTAAAAACGGTTCTAAACATCATCTCTTACTCTTTTTTTAATGCAACAAAATAAACATCTTCCAACGTTGGTTTCGCCAGTTCAAATCCTTCACTTACAAGAGAATCCTCTGCATATACGCGAATTTTTAAACGATTTTCTTGGTTATACTTTCCAGAGAGAATATTCAATTGATTGTATTGATCTGCATCTTCTCTATTAATTTCTTTGAGCCAAATCTTCCCAGTTAGTTTCTCTTCTGCTTCTTTAGGCGTACTGCGTTCCAATAGATGTCCACCGTTTAAAATTGCCATTTCATGACATAATTCGTTGACGTCATCTACGATATGGGTAGAAAAAATAACGATATTATTGGTTCCAATCTCGCGTAATACATTTAAAAAACGATGACGTTCTGCAGGATCCAATCCTGCCGTAGGTTCGTCCACAATAATTAACTTTGGATCATTCAACAACAGTTGGGCAATACCAAAACGCTGCTTCATCCCTCCAGAATAGCCACTCACACTTTTACGTCTTACTTCATATAAATTTGTAACTTCTAATACGCGATTGACAATTTCACGTCGTTCTCCCGCAGCAGATATTCCTTTCAAACGCGCAAAATAATCCAACAAATCCACTGCAGACATATTAGGGTACACCCCAAAGTCTTGCGGTAAATAACCTAAAACTTTTCGAAATTCATTTTGCTGTTCTAATATATTAATATCCCCTAATCGAATGGTTCCCGTATCTGGTTTTTGCAAGGTAGCTATCGTTCGCATTAAAGTTGATTTTCCCGCACCATTAGGTCCTAATAACCCAAACATTCCAGGTCCAATTTCTAAGGACAAATCATCTAATGCCTTTACCCCATTTTTATAGGTCTTACTTAAGTTTTCTATCACTAATTTCATACTTCTACTTTTTGAGTTACTTAATAAGTGTTCTCTTTTACTCTTTTGTTACACAACACAGTATGATATTCTCTAATGCGAACGCCAGCCACCTCAGCTTCTTTTGCTTCCTTCTTCTTTTTTCCCTTTTTAGTTCGATTAAAATTTTAATTTTGCACCTCTACTTAAAATCAACATGATGCATGCTCTATTCTCCCGTTCTACCTTAAAAGACATCAACCTAAAAAATGAGATTCTCGCAGGCTTAACGGTAGCGATGACTATGATTCCCGAATCTTTATCATTTGCTATTCTCGCAGGCTTATCTCCTTTAACAGGATTATACGCGGCCTTTTTAATGGGGATTATTACTGCTGTTTTTGGAGGAAGACCCGGTATGGTATCTGGAGGTGCTGGTGCAACCGTAGTTGTGCTCATTGCCTTGGCTTCTCTACACGGGGTGGAGTATCTGTTTGCAGCAGTAGTGGTAGCAGGAATCTTACAATTTATTGTAGGGGCCTGTAAACTAGGGCGATTTGTTCGGCTAATTCCCCAGCCTGTGATGTACGGCTTTTTAAATGGGCTAGCTGTTATTATTTTCATGGCTCAAGTCGCTCAATTTCAAAATACAAATGGTAATTCTCCTTCCTGGTTAAGCGGATTACCCTTGTATTGGATGTTGGGGTTAACCGCCCTTACGATTGGAATCGTTTGGCTCTTTCCTAAACTAACCCAAAAAATCCCCGCTTCTTTAGTTGCCATTATTGGGATTACCCTCTTAGTTTTCTTTTTTCAAATTGACACCAAAAAAGTCGTAGATATCGCATCAATACACGGTTCATTCCCTCGCTTTCACCTCCCTCTTGTTCCTTTTACGTGGGAAACTTTAGAAATTATTTTTCCTTTCTCTCTCGTAATGGCTGGCGTAGGCTTGATTGAATCCTTGTTAACCTTAAATATTGTAGATGAACTAACCAATACCAAAGGCAACAGCAACAAAGAAGCTATGGCACAAGGCGGAGCCAATGTTATCAATGGTCTTTTTGGAGGAATGGGCGGTTGTGCGATGATTGCACAAACCCTTGTCAATATTGGAGCAGGTGCCAAAACGAGAATAGCAGGAATTATTGGTGCATTAACCATTCTCTTTATTATCCTCATCGGAGGACCAGTCATTGAACAAATCCCTATGGCTGCACTTGTTGGGGTTATGATGGTCGTAGCACTTTCTACGTTTGAATGGGTCTCTTTTCGACTGATTACACAAATGCCCAAAGCCGATATTTTTACTCTTTTTCTTGTAACAGGTATCATTATTTTTTCTCGTAATCTTGCCTTAGCAGTCTTAATAGGTGTACTTGTATCTGCTTTAATCTTCGCTTGGGATAACGCCAAACGCATTCGTGCTCGAAAATCTTTCGATGAGAATGGAAATAAAACATACGAAATATATGGTCCGTTATTCTTTGGTAGTACTACTGCTTTTGCAGAAAAATTCACCCCTCAAGACGATCCAGATACCATTATTATCGACTTTTCCGATTCCCATATTGCCGATATGTCAGCCTTAGAAGTCCTCAAAAAAGTACTTGACAAATACGAAGAACTAAACAAAATAGTTCATTTGCGCAACCTGCGTGCAGACAGTATTCGCTTACTAGAAAACAGCCAATATTTTTCGCATATTAAACTCGAGGTAAAAAGAGACATAGATGAATAGTAGAACCTCGACACAGAAAGAGATACCAGTCGTTAAATTACACATAAAACAATTCCCTTAGCAGGGAATAAAAACGAATACTTCATTTTTTTAACAAAATAAACTTATATAAAAACATTTGTTTCGTTTTTTTACATACATTTGTTTATCATTCTTACTAGAACAACTAAAATGAGGAACTCCCTTTAAGGGTAAGAACATAAAAAGTCCGACTAGTTTAGAGGCTAAGAATTCTTTCTGATAACCCCTTAATCTGAAAGACAAAAAAAGGCTGTTTGTAACCCAAACAGCCTTTTGTATTTTTATTTGATGTAATTTATTTCATTTTGAGGTTCACGCTCATCGAGAAATCCTTGTTGATGCATCCATTCATCGCTGTAGATTTTGCTCATATAGCGAGAGCCGTGATCGGGAAATAGCATAACAACTACGCTATTTTCATCGAATGCTCCTTGCTCTGCATACAAGCGCGTGGCTTGTAAAACAGCTCCTGACGTATACCCTAAGAATAAGCCTTCTGTCCGTGCTAATTCTCTTGCTACTAAAGCAGCATCTTTATCTGTTACTTTGACAAAATGATCAATTACTGAGAAATCGGTAGCCGATGGGATTAAGTTCTTTCCTAATCCTTCAATTTTATAGGGTGCAATTTCATTGGGATCTAATTCACCTGTTTCGTGGTATTTTTTCAGTACTGAACCATACGCATCCACTCCTAAAATCTGAATAGCTGGATTTTTCTCTTTCAAAAAACGAGCCGTTCCTGAAATAGTTCCGCCTGTTCCAGAACAACAAACAAAATGAGTAATTTGTCCTTTGGTTTGTTTCCAAATCTCAGGTCCAGTTGATAAGTAATGTGCTTCTGTATTCAGTTCATTAAAATATTGATTAATATAAATAGAACCAGGTGTCTCTTGGTGCACACGCTTCGCCACCTCATAATACGATTTTGGATCATCTGCGGCCACATTGGCAGGGCAAACATATACTTTGGCTCCCATGGCACGCAACATATCAATCTTATCTGGGGAAGATTTATCACTAACAGATAAGATACATTTGTATCCCTTAATTGCACTAATCATCGCAATACTAAAACCTGTATTTCCAGAAGTCGTTTCTACAATAGTTCCTCCAGGTTTTAAAATTCCCTTTTTTTCTGCTGTTTCAATAATATGCAACGCAATTCTATCTTTGGCTGATTGTCCAGCATTAAACGCTTCTACTTTACCATAGAATTGTCCTTTTAACGAAGCAGTCACCTTGTCTAATTTCACCAAAGGTGTATCTCCCACTAGGGAAATTACCGTATCAAAAGCTTGGATTTCTTCTTTCATCTTTCATTTATTTATATTGTCGTTCCCTCAAAAACTGAGAAAAACACGAAACTAAGTTACTTCTTTTTATTGTTTAATACCCACTAAGTCGAACATAAACGCAAATTCTTTGGCTACCTCTTTCAGCGATTCGAATCGTCCCGAAGCCCCACCATGCCCAGTATCCATATTAATATCAAAATACAGCTGATTATCGTTTGTTTTGGTTGCTCTTAATTTGGCTACCCATTTAGCCGGTTCCCAATATTGCACTTGTGAATCGTGCAATCCTGTAGAAATATATAGGTTCGGGTAGGCTTGTGCTTTTACATTATCATAAGGAGAATAGGACAACATATAGTCGTAATATTCTTTTTCATTTGGATTTCCCCATTCGTCGTATTCCCCTGTTGTAAGTGGGATGCTGTCATCTAACATGGTTGTCACCACGTCAACGAAAGGTACTTGTGCGATTACCCCTTGATATAAATCTGGACGTTCATTGATGATTACTCCCATCAACATTCCTCCAGCAGACCCTCCTTCAGCAAAAAGGCATTCTTTGGACGTATACCCTTGTTCAATTACATATTCTGAACAGGCAATGAAATCCGTAAACGTATTTTTCTTGACTAATAATTTTCCATCTTCATACCAATCGCGCCCCATGTCTTCCCCACCGCGAACATGTGCAATGGCGTAGACAAACCCGCGATCTAATAAACTTAAACGCGTCGTAGAAAAATAAGGTTCCATCGTGATACCATAGGATCCATAAGCATATAGTAAAAAAGGATTGTTTCCGTTGCGCTCCATTCCTTTGCGGTACACCATAGAAATAGGCACTTTCACTCCATCTTTTGCCGTTGCCCAAATGCGTTCTTCAACATAGTTATTTTTATCAAAATCTCCCAATACCTCTTGTTCTTTCAAGATTTCCTTTTCTTGGGTACGCATATTAAAATCAATCACAGAAGAAGGCGTATTCAACGACTGGTATACAAAGCGAAATTTCTCTGTTTCAAAATCAGCATTAATCTGTGCTTGTGCGTTATATGTTTCACTTTCAAAAGGCAAGTAATACGCTTGCTCACCATCTTTCCACGGTTGGATTTTGATGTGAGGCAACCCATTCGAACGCTCAGAAATCACCAAATAATCCTTAAAGATATCCACTCCTTCTAAGAGAACATCCTCTCGATGCGGAATTAATTCTACCCAATGCTTACTCGCTGTTTCTGTTTCCGAACACGACATAAGTTTAAAATTATCCGCTTCATCTTTGTTGGTTAGGATATAAAAACGATTGTCGTAATGAGAAATTCCATACTCTACTCCCCTTTCTCTTTTTTGGAAAATGCGAAATACACCATTGGGATTATTAGCCTCTAGAATTCGATATTCACTAGTCAACGTACTCTCACTTCCAATCACCAAGAATTTTCTTGATTTTTCTTTGTAGATAAAGGTATCGAAGGTATCATCGGTTTCGTGGTACACCAAGACATCCGCAGTCACTGCTGTACCAATCACATGTTTATAAATTTTATCTGAACGCAAAGTGACTGTATCTTTTCGCGAATAAAAAAGTGTTTGATTATCACTTGCCCACGTCGAAGCTCCAGTTGTATGTTGAATCGCAAAATCCAATACTTCACCGGTAATTAGGTTCTTGACATATAGCGTATATTCTCGTCTAGAAACCGTATCTACCCCATAGGCTACCCATTGATTATCTTCAGATACTGTGATGCCTCTGAGATGAAAATAGGCATAAGGTTCAGCCATTTCATTACAATCGAACATGATTTCCTCCTCTGCTTCTAAGCTTCCCTTTTTACGGGAATGGATTGGATAATCTTTGCCCTGTTCAAATCGCGTGATATAATAATAACCGTTATAGAAATAAGGCACTGAAGAATCATCCTCTTTGATTCTGTTTTTCATTTCAGCAAACAAGGCTTCTTGTAGTTCTTTTGTATGAGCTGTTGAGGCTTGATAATAGTTTTTTTCCGCTTCTAAATACGCTAACACCTCTTTATCTTCTCTGTCGTTTAACCAAAAATAAGGGTCTATACGGACGTGATTATGCGCTTGTAATTCGTGTGGTATTTGTTTTGCTCTAGGAGCTTGAATAGATTCGTTCATTTTTTTCATTTAAAATACAAAAATAAGGGTTTTTCGGGGGGAAGGCTAAGATTTCGTTCTTAAGTTTCTAGGCTTCTGAGGAGGTAATTGTTACAATCTGATTTGTAGTTTCTCTTTGGTCTCGGCTAACCATTCCTCTCGCAACAAGCCAAAAATAGCACTGTTTCTACGAGTGCCATCCGTTCTAATTTTATTTTGACGCAAAAGACCTTCTTGCTGGCAACCTAAGCTAAGAATAGCAGCTATACTCCGTTTATTTTCACTATCAGCCTCAAATTCAATACGCTCAAATCCCATTTTTTCAAATAAAAAATCAAACAATAAATATTTACAGTTTTTATTTACTCCCGTTCCTTGTGCTAATTTACTATACCAGGTATAACCAATCGCACTTACTTTATTGCGTACATCCATGCGATAGTAACGCGTACAACCCACAAATTTACGCTGTTCTTTATCCCACACAACAAAAGCGTAGCCTTGCTTGTCTTCTCGCATTGCTAAGGCAGCTTTTACGTACTTAATCATGGCCTCATTATCCGTTGGTTTATCGGACGAATAAAACCAGATATCGGATTCATGTAAGGCGTAATAGAGTAAATCAGGCAAATGTTTTTCACCTAAGGGGATTAGTTTTACACGTTCATTTTCTAAGACATAGTCTCTGGAAAAATCAAAAGTGGAAGAGGCAACAGTTGATTGAATCATAACAAGGTGGATTAACGATTAGTTGTATTTCACCCAAATATATTCATACTTTTTGGGCTAGGTGTGAATCTTTAACAGCATACTAACAAAAAAAGAGATAGGCCTAGAGCTATCTCTTTCTTTTGCTAGTTTTCTTCCGTTACTTTCGTTTTAAATGCAGCTATCTGTTCTTTAAATTCAGCCAACAAGGTTGGGTCAAGAATTCCTTGCGTCTCCTGAAAGTTTTCATAAAATTTCGGCAATGCGAATGTAGTTTGTATATTTCCGCCAAAAGCAGGAAAAATCGTTTTCGCGATATTCATTGAATTTTGAGCACCATAACCTCCTGGTGAGGTTGACAAGAGCAACATGGGCTTGTTTTGAAGTAATTTCAAATCCAATCTCGAACACCAATCAAATAGATTTTTAAAACCCACCGTCCAGTTTCTGTTGTGCTCTGCCATAGAACAAACAAGGACATCCGCTTCTTTTAGTTTAGCTAAAAATGCCTTTGCCTCAGCAGGGCAATTTTCTTTTTCACAATCGACTGAAAACACGGGTACCTCATAATCGTTTAAATCGATTAATTCAACCTCATATTCTGGAAAAAAGGTCAAAGCATAGGCCGCCAATACTTTATTAATAGAACTAGTAGAAATACTAGCTCCAAATCCAATTATTTTCTTTTTCATCTCAATAGTATTACAATTTATCATATGCAGGGAAACTTAAATCTACGATTCGCTTCCACGCTGGATTTTTTTTAATATAGGCAAAAACTAAAGGACAATAGGGCAACACTGTTTGGTGATGCTCTTCTATATCCATGAGTGTCTTTTCAATTAAGGCAGTTGCCACACCACGACCCGCTAATGCTGCGGGGCTTTCCGTATGAATTAAATGGATGCGCGTTCCTTCTTCTTTATAATCAATAAAGGCCGTGTATCCATCTACAACAAATTCATAGCGGTGATTGGTTGTATTTTTAGTAACAGCTAAGGATATAAACTCTTCTTTCATTTTTTTTATTAACGGTTATTCTACAATCAAAAATACGCATTATAAATCTACTACTCCTTAATGTAAATTAATTTCTATTCGCATAAAGTATAAAATTAGTTCTGGTCTTTGTCTAGATTATGAGCAAAACTTGAAAAGATTATGTTATTTTTGTTCCATTAAATTTTAATGTACACTACTATGTTTGGCGACCTAATGGGCATGATGGGTAAATTACAAGAAACCCAAGCTAAAATTGAAGAAACAAAAAAGAGATTAGATACCATTCTAATTGATGAGAAAAGTAATGACGGTTTATTGCAGGTTACTTTAACGGCCAACAGAACCATTCGCTCCTTATCCATTGCAGAGGAACTGATGGAAGATAAAGAACAACTCGAAGACTATCTTGTAATGGTACTGAATAGGGCTATTGAAAAAGCAACAGCGATTCACGAAGCAGAATTAGCGGCTGCAGCCAAAGATGGTATGCCAAATATTCCAGGTTTAGATTTATTTAAATAATAAAATAAGATGAAAAAATATATTGGTGTTGCTCTTCTCTTAGGAGCTTCTCTTCTTGCTTCTTGTTCCAAGGACACAAAAGAAACAGGAAATGTAATAATTAACGGGAAAATTGAAGGCTTAAAACAGGGTAAAGTATACCTTTATCAAGTGCTAGACACTACTTTTGTTGCACTTGATTCCGTTATTTTCGATGGTAAAACGACCGCTTTCACCTTCAAACATCAATTGGAATCACCTGAAGTACTTTTCCTTTCATTAGATCGTGGACACAGCACCTCCATTGACAACCAGTTGTCCTTCTTTGCAGAACCAGGAACCATCACCATAGAAACCACCTTGAAGAACTTTTATCAAGATGCAAAAGTAAAAGGTTCTCAAACCAATGAAATCTACAAAGAATACTTAAAGTCTAGAGCGATGATTACAGATCGTCAAAACGATTTGTATGTTGCTTTATTTGAGGCACAAAAAAACAACAACACAGCTCAATTAGACAGTTTACAAGAGGTAAATAAAAAACTAACAGGGCGCTTATACCTCAATGCAATTAACTTTGCCTTAAACAATAAAAATTCTGATGTTGCCCCTTATATAGCCCTTACAGAGCTCTATGACCGCAACATCAAATACTTGGATACCATTTATAATGCATTAACGCCAGAAGTAATCAATCACAAGTATGGGAAAAGCTTGAATGAGTTTATTCAAGAAAGAAAAAAAGAAGAAGCAAATGCTCCTGAATAATTGTAAATTGTCCTTTGAATCAAAGGACAATTTTTTTTTAATGAATCGGTAAACCGTTCGCTGTAAACCGTAAACTAAACCCCTACATCCAAGGTTTATTTTTACTTTCAATTTGAAATAACCATTGGTCTTTTAATTGCTTCAATTTTTGATAATTCGTCGTACTAAACTGAACCATTCCACCTGCGGTATGAAGTGTTAAACTCCCCACATTGGCTGCTTTTTGCCAAACAAATTGGGACAGGACTATTTTTTGAATTTTATGCGGTTCTAAAATGGTATGGGTAATATCCCATGCCCCTGTTTTTACTAGAATAAAATCAGGGGTAATAATTAATCGCCCTACTTTAAAATAACGCCAGATCAGTAAAGTTACCACTACAAAATAGCCTCCTGCACTAGTGAATATCCAACTTGTTTCTAACATATCCTGAGTAAAGCTTATAAATAAAGCTACAGGAACTACTACTAAAAAGAAAAAGCGAAAGCCAAAAAAACGATAGTTATACTTTAATTCTTCCCCTTTAAAATCCAACGGTTTTTTGTAAATCATATCAAAAAACTCTTGGGTTTCACTATTCGAACAACCAGGAATTTCTAAGGCTGTTTTCTTATTCATAGATTCCTTGCCAAACACTTGGTGTATTTTAAAACTCGAAATCCCCCATAACTTTTGAAAGTAATTGCGTACAATTTTAACCAATTGAACCCGAGAAGGTTTGATGATAGTACTTTTAGTATGGAGCAATCCATATGAAAGGAACAAGCTTTGCTCTTGTACTACCACTTTATAGTTATAGAATTTAAGTACTGTCCGGATAATATTAGCAATAAAAATAACTGCTAAAAAGAAAAGCATCAAAACTAACCCCACGTAAATAGTAATACGCTCCTCGATGAAAGTATCAATGGCTTCATCATCGAAAGAATCACCAAAAATACGAGAACCTTCATAGATCAACGAATTAGCAAATAGTAAAACAATCCCCATAGTATAGAGATAATTCGTGGTTACCCCTACCTTCAATAGCGTGAGTAAACGAATGGATCGAACCTTTTGCGCTGTTACACCTTCTTGATTTTCTGATTGAACATTTGTTGAATCTTCTTCCTGTAACAAGCCTTCCTTGTACGTCAGTAGTGTTTCTTTTAATGTTTGAGCCACTTCATGCGAAACAGATCGAATCAACCCTTCTTTTGCTGCACTCCCCGCCGAATCAATTTCAATGGAATAAATTCCCAATACCTTATTTATAAAAGATTGATTGATATTGACTTGTTGGATTTTTCGCAACTGAATAGTTGTTTTAGTTTTATTAAAGATCCCTTTTTGCAACACAAAAGCATCCGTTTCTTTTTCAATATGAAAAGTAAAAAAGCGATAATTGAAGTATGCTATGGCAAAAGTAAGCAGTACTAAAACAACAAAAATCACGATAAACATGGTCAATCCATATACTTTTTCTCCCTTATTCAAGCGAACGAGAAGCAAAATTGCCAGAGGAAAAAAAGCGCGAACAAATTTCTGTGAAGCGTAAATAAAATTGACAACAATGCCAATAGGCGCTTGTCGATTGGGGATATAGAAATTCATTAGTCTTGTGAATTTAAAACAGTAAGAGTATCACCTTCAGTAGGTTCTACTACTGGGTTTACTGTCTGTGGAATAACTTGCTCAATAACATAGGTTTTAATTTTATTAGCCTCCTCAAGAGGTAAACCAGGAATTTTCAAATCGCCAAAACTTCCTCCTGCAGTAAAAAACTCAATTCGACACAAACCAAATAATCGCAACAAAGCTCCTTCATAAATTTCAACATGTTGTACGCGATTAAAGGGAATTGTGATTTGCTTTTGATTTAACAATCCCGTTTTATAAATAATATCATGCTCTCGAACCGCATACCCTTTTTTTCGTACACCTGCGATATTTAAAACAAGTAAAAGCGCAGAAAAAACAAGACTTCCCCCCAATACGACATTTCGATATTCGAACAGTAGTGCATTTTCTTCAGGTAGAGGTAAATAAAAACCACTTGCTCCTAGTATCAATAGAAACAAGATGGCTATACTGGTGCTCAACACTACAACTCCTTTATATTTTATATGCAACGGTTGAAAGAGTAGCCCATCCGTATTAGGAAGCGTCGTTGTATTAATTTGCTGGTTAGAAAAAGTTGTATTCATATCGACAATAAGCATTTAAAGAAACAAATATATCCTTTTCGATTTGAGGAAGCTAATGCTTATCTTATAAAAAAATAGCCATCATATACATGATGACTATTTTCCCAATTGATATATAGATATAGAATTAAAACTGCTTAACAACTCCTATATAATAGGGCGTATCAGCAGCATTAGAACCCACTAGAATTAAGGAAAAATACCTTCCTTTTTCCAACGCAATTTGATCGCGTTTGACTATTTCTTTTCCGTTTTTATCTTGAATGCTAACGGTATAAACGTTACTTGGCTGTGCAATAAACGCTTCATGTTCTTTTGCAGAAGTAGGTGTTTCGGTGTTTCGATCACTAAACACCACCGTATCATCTAGTTTTACATTTACAGCTAAATCCTCTCCTGTCAAATTAAAAAAGCGAAGTCCTGATTGGGTAAGATTTCCTTCTTCACCGAGTATAATACGTTGATCCGTGGTAATAAAATGCAGCATATTTTCTTTTGATTTCCCTCCAACAAAAGAAGTGTACAACTGCCCTTCCTTTACGTGTAATTGAGCATTGTTCACCAATCTTTCATTCTGATTGTTAATGATATCCAATGAGCGATTTCCCGTATATAAGCCGACGTAATTATATCCTTTATATTGCAGTCCTTGGTAGGGTGGTTGTACAAAACGACCATTGGCGATATACCACACAGCCTCTGAACCCGAATATCCATTTACCATGGTCAATCCTCCAACAGGATAAGGTCGCCATCCCCTATTATCATCTGTACTGCAACTCATGACTAGAAATAAGCTAAGGATCAACCCAAATACTTTGACTATTCTTTTCATATTTCGTTCTTTTTTTGTTTGTTATTCTTTTGTTCTAATTAATGAATCAAAATCTATACCATTTTTTGTTGTTTGTTCTTTGGCTTTTGGTGTTTGTTCTTTGGCTTTTGATAAAACCATCAGTAGTAAGAACGATTTTCTTATACAAACAAATCGCAACGAAGTGAAAATCGCAACGAAGTGTAGATTCATCGAACACCCAAACAAATATAAAGTAGGCGAGATAAACCGTGTAAATCAAACCAAATCCTCACCAAATCTGATCCTTTCTAAAAAAAAATGTTGTATTTAATTTTTAAAAAGTATATGTTTGTCCTTGTATGAAAATGAACGCCTTACATATCGCCCAGCAAAACATCTACAAAACACTTGCTTTGTTTTGTGCGGTATGGCTTATTTTCTCTACCTGTTCGATGCAAACAAGTTTGTCTCATTTACTTCAACAGGATTCCCTTGCTTTAGAGCTACCGACAAAACCAAACAAAACGAAGAAACAAACTACAGTAGTAGAACGCAGTTGTCAACAAAATAGTATACAAGATGACAACACAACTATCTTACAGCAAGCGGGATGGGATTTTTCTTCTCCTTTTGTTGCGCTTCTAGTCTCTACATTTTTAGTTTTCTTTTTAGGAGTTCGTCTCACAGGAGACACTACCAATCACCCTCTTTATCCGGACAGTTCACAACTTCAGGGAAAACTTCCTCTATTTATTGCGTTTCAGAATCTGAGAATTTGATTTAATGCTTTACTTATCTATCGCTAGCCTTCTTTTTTTAGACCGGCTATGGCTATAGCTATTCTGTATCGTTAAAACAAATCAACAATTTGAGGTCTAGTTTTCTTAGGTCTCTTTCAAATTCTCTTTCTCATGGAAACGAATTTTCGTTCAGCTACTTTATTGTGGTTGACTTGTTTGAGTATGACACTACAGGCCCAAGAGCAGCCTACTATGACGTTGGGTAGCTTGTGGCAAGAAGTGGAACACAATTATCCAGGTTTACAGGCACAACAAGCCTTAGTTACCTCCAAGGCAAGTCAGCAACAAGCAGTAAAAAGTCAAGCATTACCTCAATTTAAAATTCAAGCCCAAAACTCCTATGGTACTTTTGAAGGAAGTAATGGCGCCTTTTTTCCACAGGCTGGTTTCTTCAATGTCAGTGGAAATCCAGATCTGCTCACTGGTACCGACCAAACCTTCAATACCTTCGGTTCTGCTGTAGTAGAATGGGAAGTTTTTGCTTTTGGCAAACAGCAACAAGAAAATCAGGCTGCCCAGGCACAATACCAACAACAAGTGGCTCAAAAAGAAGCCTATATCCTCCAATTAAAGAAAGAATTAGCCTTGAGACATATTCAAAATCTCTATGCTACAGCCAATTGCGATTGGATGAACAAAAATGCGGATCGATTAAAAAGTATTAAATCAATCACGGAGGGATTAGCACTATCTGGGTTAAAACCAACAGCAGATAACTTATTAGCACAATCTTCTTATTTACAGGCGGCAGGTCAACAAAGTTATTGGAAAGGAAACCGCCAAGCGACGCATATTGCATTAACAGAACTCGTTGGAAATTCCATCGACACCTTAGATGCCAACCACGTCCGTCATTTTCTAAGCTTTCCTCTCCATGAAACCTATACATCAACTGCTGCGGAAACCGTAGAACATCCCTTATTAACCCAATACAAACAAGAAGCCTCTTACTTTGAGCATAGCAGTAAGTCTATAGCAAGAGCAGGACTCCCTAGTATAAAACTCTTAGGGGGATATGCTATTCGAGGCACTGGTATTCAAGCCCATACCGCAACAGATAAATGGAAAGATGGCTTTTCCAATAGTGTAGACAACTATCTTGTTGGGGTTGGAATTACGTGGAATTTCTCTTCTTTATTGACCAATCAACACAAAAAGAAAGCCTTAAATAAGCAGACTGAAAGTGCAGAGAAAAAGCATCAAACGTATGAACAGGCACTTCAAACCAATATAGAGGCGAGTCAAGTTCAACTAAAAGAACAAGTCCATCAACTACAGCAAACCCACCAAGCCATTGTCCATGCTACAGAAGCTTATACGATGTATATGGCGCGTTACAAGAGTGGGTTGATTACCCTTAGTGAACTCTTACAGATTCAACAGCTACTGGAACAAGCGGAGAAAACCCATATTGAAGCTACCCAACAATATTGGAAACAACTTGTTACAGCAGCGACCTTAACCGCTGATTTTGATTTTTTATTTACTAATTTATAATATAGACACCTATGAATCTGATCCGATTTGCCTTAAGAAAGCCGATTGCTATTCTAATCGTTGTATTAGCCTTGGGCTTCTTATCGATTAATTCGATTAAGAAAATCAATGTCGATATCTTCCCTGAAATAGAGCTTCCTTCCATTTATATTGCCATGCCTTATGGTGGGCTTTCTCCTGCCTATATGGACGGATTTATGGCGAATGAATTTCAAAAAGTATTGCTCTTCGTTGGAGGCGTACAAAACATTGATTTTAAAAGTGTACAAGGATTAACCTTGATGAAGCTTTCCTTTTACCCAGGAACAGATATGGCGCAAGCCGCGGGAGAAGTATCTACTCAAGTATCGCGTGCGATGGGCTTCTTACCTCCTGGTGCTGTTCCTCCCATGGTGGTTAGATTTGACGGTAGTTCACTTCCAGTAGGGCAACTCGTTTTTGAGAGTCCCCAACGCAGTATTACCGAATTACAAACCATGGTACAAACGAGAATTCGACCGATGTTTGTCGAGATTCCTGGGGTGACTGCCCCGGCTCCCTTTGGAGGAAACGTACGCTCCATCTTAGTTAATATTGACCCACATGCCATGCAAGCCCATGGATTAAGTCCTGAAGAAATTACCTTGGCCATTACTAAAAACAGCCACCCTTCTCCAGCGGGTAACATCCGCATTGGCGAGCAAAATCTAATGGCGCCCATTAATTCCATTGCCTCAAATCCAGAAGTATTTCTGCAAACGCCTATCCGCACAACGGCGGATCGAACGATTTATGTCAAAGACGTCGCTCAGGTTATTGATGCTGCAGATCAAACCACTGGATATGCGTTAATTAATGGCACACGTTCCGTATACTTACCTATTATTAAAAAAGCAGATGCCTCTACCATTGATGTAGTTAAGAATTTAAAAGCATCTTTGCCTATGCTGGAAAATACACTTCCAGAAGATGTTTCCATCCGTTATGAATTTGATCAATCCAAATACATCGAACGTTCGCTGACTAATTTAATTCACGAAGGAATTTTAGGAGCGTTATTTACGGGCTTGATGATTTTCTTATTCCTAGGGGATACCCGTGGAGCCATCATTGTGATTTTGACAATTCCAGTGGCTATCTTATCTGCTGTAGCAGCCCTATATTTTATGGGGCAAACCATTAATATCATGACGTTGAGCGGACTGGCTCTCTCCATTGGTATTCTCGTCGATGAGGCCACGGTAACCATTGAAAATATCCATCAGCATTTTGAGATGGGTAAATCCAAGGCCCAAGCGATTTTAGATGCTTTATTGGAAATTTCAATTCCTAAGTTGCTTATTTTACTGTGTATTTTAGCGGTGTTAACCCCCGCTTTTATCATGACAGGGATTCCGAAGGATATGTTCATGCCACTGTCCATGGCAGTAGCCTTTGCGATGATTTTTTCTTTCTTAGCCTCTCAAACCTTTGTTCCAATTTTAGCTAATTGGTTAATGAAGAACAAATATTTGGCGATTTATGACAAAAAGACAAAAAGACAACGCAAATTCTTTGAAAAATTCCGCTTGCGTTATTCTCAAGTAGTTCGCAAATGGCACAAGCGATCTCGTGCACTTTTCGTTGGTTATGTCGTTGTAGCAGTAGGCTGTATTGTCATTCTCTTACAGTTTATAGGAACCGATATTATGCCTGCCTCTAACAGTGGAGATTTTCAAATTCGAATCGAAGCGCCTCAAGGCAGTAGAATCGAAAAAACGGAGGAAATTGTGAAAGATATCATTGGCGATATTGCTGCTGTACTTCCTGAAAACGGCATTTCTATTACCTCTTCTTTTGTGGGTATGCACCCCTCTGGAACACCGATTAACCCGATTTTCTTATTCACGAATGCTTCCCATGAAGCGGTACTACAAGTAGCTATCGATCAAACGATTTACACTGGTTCCATTGCCGAATTGAAAGAAGAAATTCGCGCTAAAGTACACGAAAATCGTCCAGAGGTATTGATTAATTTCGAACCCATGGAATTGGTGGAGAAAATCATGGGACAAGGAGCCATGACACCTATCGAGGTAAAAGTAGGCGCTAGACAGATTAAAATGGCGGAGACTCATGCAAAGAAAATCGAACAAGAGTTAAAAGAAATCCCCTATTTGCGCGATATTCGACTTGCAGAACCGTTGGATTATCCCACTTTGCAAATTGAAGTCAACCGTGAGCTGCTGGGCCAATTTGGTTTAACAATGAGTGATGTAACGCGAAGCTTAGCTACAGCAACATCCTCTACGCGTTATACAGACAAAAACTTATGGGTGGATCCCAATTCTGGATTGGTGTTCCAAGTACAAGTTCAAATGCCAGAAGGAACTATTGACAGCGCCGAAAAACTCAAGGCAATTCCCCTAAAGAAAGGCAGTTTACGTCCCATCTTGGAAGATGTAGCCACAGTTAAGCAAATGAATGAAGCTGCGCAGGTCAACCGAAAAGGGCCAAACCGTTATGTGACAGTAATTGCTAATATTCACGATAAAGATTTAGGAGCTGCATCCAAAGCAGTAAAAAAAGCCATTGCCAATGTTGGAGAACCCCCAAGGGGAACCATTGTATGGACCGAGGGAACCCTCAATTTACTCGATGAAACCCTAGGGAATTTATTAGTAGGGTTAGGAGTTGCTGTTATTACCATCTACTTGATGCTATCGGCTTACTATCAATCCTTCCGATTGCCTTTGGTTATTCTATCCGTATTACCGGCTGTTATTACGGGGAGTTTACTCTTGTTATTCCTCAGTGGGAGCACCTTAAATTTACAATCCTATATGGGAATCATTATGTCGATTGGGGTGTCCGTATCCAATGCTGTTCTCCTGATTAATCAGGCAGAATACTACCGAAAAGAAATGCGATTACGCACGGTTAATGCAGCTCGTTTAGCAGCTTCTTCTCGTTTACGTCCCGTATTAATGACAGCTGCTGCCATGGTAGCGGGTATGTTTCCCATGTCGTTAGGTTTAGGTGATGGTGGAGAGCAAGTAGCTCCCCTAGGACAGGCAGTAATTGGAGGGCTTTTAGCCTCAACCGTTACGATTTTACTGCTGCTTCCTCATTTCTTTACCTCAACAATGAGCAAAGCAACCGTGGTTGGTCCTTCCTTAGATCCTGATGATCCTAAAAGTAAATTCCATACCCTTGAAACCCACTAATTTTGATTTTTAATAGCATACTTATGAAACGATATTCCATTTTATCCCTTGCACTATTGAGTAGCGCTGTATTTTTTACGGCGTGCAAGGACAATACATCAACCGAAGCAAAGGAAACACAGCTACCTGTTGCTCAAGAACTAAGCACTTCTATCTTACAGGAATTAAATCCCACTTATACCATCAGTGTACCAGGTGAAATCAAACCCTATGAACAAGTAGCACTTTACGCGAAAGTATCAGGTTTTATCAAACATTTATATGTAGACCGAGGTGATTACGTAAAAAAAGGTCAGCTATTGGCGGTACTAGAAGCGCCAGAACTGAACCAACGTGCATTGTCTGATCAATCCATCCAGGACAAAGCCTATAGTGATTACCTATTAGCAAAACAAGTACACGACCGCTTGGTTGAAGCTTCTAGTACGACAGGTGCTGTGGCTCAAGTGGAGTTAGAGCGAGCACAAAGCACGATGAACAGTGCGAAAGCTGCTTTTGAATCAGCCAAAGCCAGTACAGCGCAAGCCAAACAATTGCAGGATTATTTACGCATTATAGCGCCATTTGATGGGATTATTACTCAACGTCATCTATCCAGTGGTTCATTGGTAGGCACTAACAGTACACCTCCTATTTTTGAGATGGCTCAAAACAATCAATTGCGTCTAACAGTTTCTATTCCAGAAAAACACGCGGCAGCCATCTCGTCAACCACAGCGGCGACCTTTAGCATTAGCGCCTATCCAGGAGAGCAATTCAAGGCTCCACTTTCCCGCACTTCGGGCGTACTCAATCAACATGATCGCTCGCTAACTTTAGAATTTGATATTGATAATCACACCAGAAAATTACAAGGTGGAGATTATGCACAAGTAAAACTCAACCTACAGCGCAAACAACCAACGCTGTGGATTGCGACTAAAAGTATCCTCAATACACAATCAGGAAATTTTGTTCTTACCAAAAACGGGGATCAACTAACGAGAGTTCCCGTGGAATTAGGTGTACAATTGGATACAATTACCGAAATATTCGGCTCGCTAACTAAAACAGATGTAGTAGTAAATAAGCCGACAGAAGATATGAAAAACGCAAAAAAATAATTTATATGATTCAACAAAAAATAAAACAAAGATTTTGGGGACTTGCCTTGGTCTTAGGATTGAGTTTAAGCGGGTCGTTCTCCCTTTATGCCCAACAAAAAACAAACCCAACAGTTAATACCCAAACAACGGATGCTGTATTTTTAGATGCCAAAGGAAACAAAGTTTCGCTGAGTTCCCTTCAAGGGAAAGTGGTTTTTGTTAACTTTTGGGCTACTTGGTGCCCGCCATGCATTAAGGAAATGCCTTCTATTCAGACTTTGAAAGAGAAAATGAAAAACAAAGATGTCGTTTTTTTACTTGTAGATATTGATGGAAATCACGAAAAAGCGAAAGCTTTTATGGATAAGCGAAAGCTTGATCTTCCAGTATATACACCAGCAGCTACCGTTTCAAGTACGTATTTAGGATCTTCTATTCCTACCACAATCATCTTTGATAAAAACGGCAATATGATTCAACGCATTGTAGGCGGGGTTGACTTTGCTTCAGAAGAAGTAGAACAATTTATGAATCAGGTTTTGAAATTGTAAATTAATTATTTTCAAACAGTTAGAAAACAGTCCACTGAACCCCAGTAGGCTGTTTTTTTATCTATTTTTTCTTCATTTTTAATTTATTCTAAAAACAGATACACTAATAACACTGCGATTTTACTGAATTAAGAGCAATAAAATTAGCTATTAAGAAAAAATAAAAGAATAAACACTTCACTATCCCTTAAAATATTAAAAAACAAATAATTCTTTTCTTTTAGGCCTTAAGATTAAGTTTAAGTTAATTTTTTGTTTATTTTAGCAAATACCAAAACCAATCAAAAAACAAAATAAATGACGCTACTATACATATTTCCAGTAGTTTTAGGCTTAATCGGCTTCTTCAACCTACTTTTTCATTTTAAACAGGTGAACTTACTAGGCTACCGAAGTCATAATGCTTTAAAAGATGATAAACACTGGCGCATCGCACAACGCACCAGTAGCTCGTCTCTTATTGCAGCTAGTTTATTTCTCATTTGTATGAATTATACCTTAGCTCAATTCGACTACGCAGCACAAACCGTACAGGCAATTATGATTACTGCCAATATCTTTTGTGTCTTATATACCATCATCCATACAGAAATGGTTTTGGAAAAAGTAGATCAAAAAATCAATAAAAACTATATTCAAAAATAATTTCAATTATTATTTCTTCCTCTTTCTTGTGCTAACGATTACAACAGCCAGAAAACATTTTACTTTGCTTTAAAATCACTACTACTACTGGGGCAAGAAAGAGGTTTTTTATCAAACAATATTATTTTACTTACGCAAAAAAGGTAAGAGCTTGTATGGGTTCTTACCTTTTTTTTATAGGGTGTGTCCATAGTGTCTCCATAGTGTCTCCATACTAAGTCCATTAAAACCACCCTTTTTTATAGACTCACCTTGCTCTCAACACCCACTCACCTTGCTAACATAAAAAAAGAAGCGAGAACAAGACTAAAAATAGAGGCTAAGAAATCAATTTTGAATTGATTTAAATAATTATTATTTATATTAAAATAAATTTTATTAAATTAGTGCTTAAGAAAATTAAAAAAATTGAAAACAAAACACAAATTACCTACCCATTGTCCAAGTTGCCATAATAAATTACACGTGACACAATTAGCCTGTGAACATTGTGAAACAATCGTAGGTGGACAATTTAATCTTCCTCTACTCTCCCAATTAACGCAAGAGGAACAAGACTTTATTTTGCAATTTTTTCTTTACAGCGGTAGTTTGAAACAAATGGCACA
Organism: Myroides sp. DW712; assembly: GCF_046557355.1. Taxonomy (NCBI): domain Bacteria; kingdom Pseudomonadati; phylum Bacteroidota; class Flavobacteriia; order Flavobacteriales; family Flavobacteriaceae; genus Myroides; species Myroides sp. DW712. The sequence continues at coordinate 38,462 of NZ_JBKFDO010000020.1, read as the reverse complement.
GCAAATGAATATTAGTTATCCAACCGTGCGAAATAAATTAGATGACATGATTGACCATATTAAAAAACTACAAAATCAATAAGACAACCGCAACCAACACCATCAATATGAAAAATAGTTTACTTCAACCTTTTACTTATTTTCAAGAAAAACAATTACTTCTATTTGGACTAGTTATTGGCCTGCTCAGTTGCCTGCTACAACTTATCACGCATACGCGCATCATTTCTATTTTGCAACTGACCGCCCTAGATCAACCCCCAACTTTTTTACAAGCGATTTGCGATTATACTATTAGTTCAATCGCAATGGCTCTTGCATTATTTATCTTTGGTCGAATCATCAATCCAAAAACACGATGGATCGATATTTTCAATACCATTATTATTGCGCGGATCCCTTTGTTTCTTCCACTTTTTTTTGATATCAAGGGCTATATCAGCAACAAACAAAAAGCACTCATCCAATCGATTAGTAATCCAGAGGCTATAACCAATCAAATGGAAGGTTTCCTTCCGATTCTGATTTTTGCTATATTTTGTTTACTACTTTTAATTGTCTTTGGTTATTATCTCTATCAAGGATTTAAGACCGCTACACATCTAAAGAAACCAGGACACATTATTATATTTATTGTCTTAACTCTTGGGATTGACCTTTTAACTCGCTTACTAACAACCCTATACTAATATGAAAGTTCTTATTCATTTCTTTATTTTTCTGTTTACTCTTTTGACTGCGCTAGTGGGAATGGCTCAAACGCCTAGCATCAAAGAAATTGCAATTGATCCGCAGTTATTAGGTGATCTATATACCACAACGCCCCAAAACGAGAATCTCGTTATTATTGTACCTGGATCAGGACCGACCAATCGCAATGGAAATAGCTATATAGGATTAAAAGGTGATTCGTATAAAATGTTAGCCTCTGCTTTAGCGCTTCAAAACATTGCTGTCTTTACCTATGACAAACGCATTATTGCACAACTAAAAGCCAATCAAATAAAAGAAGAAGAGGGGCGTTTCGAAGATGGAGTAACGGATTTAGCCCTGATTGTTGCTTATTTTGCTCCACAATATTCCCGTATTACCTTAGTGGGGCATAGTGAAGGTGCTCTAGTGGCCAACCTTTTAGCAAACAAGTCGGCTAAAGTTACGAAATTCGTCTCCTTACAAGGCCCTGGAACAACTGCAGATCAGCTTATTTATGAACAAGTTATGCAACAATTACCAGCTTTAGGTCCAAAAGTAGCAGAAATTAATGCGTCCCTCAAAAAAGGGCAAACGGTAGAGAATATCCCCTCTATGCTTCAGGCGTTGTATCGTCCTAGCGTACAACCATACTTAATTTCGTGGATACAATATGACCCTCGTGTAGAAATAGCAAAAATTAAACAACCCGTCTTGATTATTGATGGAGATAAAGATTTACAAGTTCCAATAAAACAAGGCGATTTGTTGAGTCAAGCGAATCCCAAGGCTAAACGTGTGACCTTGAAAAACATGAATCACGTATTAAAACAAATTGACAAAGAGGAAGACAATATGAAAAGCTATGGAGCCCCTTCTTTTCCGCTACATCCCGAACTAGTTCCGACCCTGGTGTCCTTTATTCTAATACCTTAAACAAGTTCATATGTCAGATAACCTTCTTTTTAATCTCTTTTTTGCCCCCATTATATTTCTTGCTGTCGCTTTTGTGCTACCACAGTGTAAGCAAATTGGTCCGATAGGCTATCGTACACCTCGCAGCATGAAAAATCAAGCCAATTGGGATTTTTCCCAAAAACTAAGTGGACAACTCCTACTCTTTTTGGGTCTAACATTGCTCTTGGTCAATACGCTTTTTTACTTTGCTATCTTACCTTCCGCCTATTTTAATTTAGCTGAAATGATTTTGATTGGCGGTGGACTTCTTTCAGTTATTCTCTATACAGAGTACCGTTTATATTGCTTTGAAAAAAGCAACAAATTTTAAACCACAAGCAAAGCCATTTCACGCAACTGTTGTACAGGCTTGGAATACCAAAAAGGTTCAAAGTCTGTAGAACAAGTGGTTTCAAAACTCGTTTTCATCTCTTGGTAGGTCTTGGTCTGTGTGGCACTACCTTTTAACTCCTCAATAAATGCGGCAAACCAATCCCCTTCTTCTCGATCCAAACTAACCGTAAGGGTATCGTTCTTGGTATAAAAGATAAGGTTGACCATTTCAAAAACGTTTCCTTTTTTCTTTTTATCGAAATACTCTTTATAGGGATACGTACCCAACCAAACAATTTTTTGATTTCCTCTATACGTTGGGAAAAGTTCACTTTCCAAGCAAGTAGCAATATAATCGGGGCGAATAGATGTACGAGGGACTTTGAAGTCAAACCACTCATTTAAAGGCCAATCCAGACACATGCCATGCATAAAGTTAAACAGGGATTTCTTTAATCCAAAAGAGAATTTATCGTGAATAGCCCCATTCATTTCTACGTGAGGGACATCGTTATTGGCGAAAGCACTATCTTCTGTTTTTTGTGCAATCACTTTATATTCTTCAGGGTTCATTCCCACTGGTGAATGAGCAGTCATGGCAAATTGATGCCAAAAACCCGATTGCATAATACCTGCCTCAAATAGTTGGCGTACCATTTCTAAACTGTCTATCGTTTCTTGAGCCGTTTGCGTTGGAAATCCATACATCAAGTAGGCGTGAACCAAAATTCCTGCTTCTGTAAAATTTCGATTTACACGAGCTACTTGTTCCACCGTTACTCCTTTTTCGATGAGTTTTAACAACCGATCCGAAGCAACTTCCAATCCTCCAGAAACAGCAATACAACCCGAAGCTTTCAATAACTGACATAAATCACGCGTAAAGCTCTTCTCAAAGCGAATATTCGTCCACCAAGAAACGGTAATCTTACGGCGAATAATTTCTAACGCGACCTCCCGCATCAAAGCGGGTGGTGCCGCTTCATCCACAAAGTGAAACCCCGTCTCACCTGTTTGTGCAATCAACGTTTCCATCCGATCGACAATCAACTTCGCGGCTACAGGTTCATATACCTTGATATAATCTAAACTAATATCACAAAAGGTACATTTTCCCCAATAACAACCATGAGCCATCGTCAATTTATTCCAACGTCCATCACTCCACATACGGTGCATCGGATTAACCACTTCTATTACAGAAATATACTCATTGAGCTTTAAGCTCGAATAATCAGGGGTTCCTACGTCTGCTTGTTTGTAATCGCGTTTTAGTGGATTATTGATATAACGCACTTCTCCCTCGTTACAGACGAAGGTGCGTTTCAATTCTTCTTGCGTTAATTTTCCTTCTACGTGTAGAATCAAGTTCTCTAAAGGAGCTTCCCCATCATCTAAGGTAATAAAATCAAAAAACTCAAATACGCGAGCATCGGATAAAGAGCGTAATTCCGTATTGGGATAGCCACCTCCCATGGTCACCTTTATTGTGGGATGATTTTGTTTGATCCACTGTGCACAGCGAAAAGCACTGTACAAGTTCCCCGGAAAGGGAACAGAGAATCCGACAATCTTAGGATTGGATTGCGCAATGATCTCCGTCAACAGTTCAATCGTCAATTCATCAATAAAGGTCAACGGTTGTTGGAGCGATTCATATAGCTCATCAAACGTATGAGCCGATCGCCCTAAACGCTCTGCATAACGACTAAATCCAAAATGAGGATCAACCGTATCGACAATTAAGTCAGCTAAATCTTCTAAATATAAGGTAGCTAAATGCTTGGCTTGGTCTTGAATCCCCATGGAACCAAAGGCCCATTCCAATTCTTCTAATTGTTCAAAGCGCGAAGCACGGGGCAAAAAATCTTCTTTAATAATTGTATGGGCAAACGTAGGATTTTTCCCTTGCAAAAACTTAATCACTGCCTCAATGGTAGCGATATACTCTGTTTCCAAGGCCAACATCCGATGGGTATTTCCGTTGACTTCTTCGACTACAGTGTGAATATAATCAAATAAGCGAATCAGTCCTTTTTTGCTAAATAGCTGTAAAATAACTTCGATTCCCAAATCGCTCTGATAGCTTGAGATAGACAAAGTATTCAGAAAGCCCGTAATATAGGCAGTCGCTGGATAAGGCGTATTCAGCTGTGTAAAAGGCGGAGTAATTAAAGTAATTGTCGTTTGCACCCTCAATAATTTAAGCGACAAAATTACCTACATTTTTTTAGTATAAATAATATTTTAAATTTTTCTCCTCCAATTGATTTATTTTAAGTTAATTTTAAGTTATATTTACCGTACACTCAACCCAAAAACTAACAACATGAAGAAATTACTACTAATTATATCCCTAATAGCATCCAATTTAATATATTCACAACGAATAAACCCTGATGATGTAATTGTAATATGTTCTAACCAACAGGTGGTTGGGCAAACTCCACAAAGTACTAACTACACGACCTTGCGGACTAGTTGTGGTCCATTTGATCCTTTATCAAGCTCTTTAACGCTATTCTACGTAGAAATAAAATCTGGATCTACCTTCACTTTTAGAGTTAGTCCACAAGCAGCCGTTGATTACGACTTTGCTTCTTGGAAAAATCCAGATTTAACCAATTTAGGTCCGGCTGATCGTGGCTCACAAAATGATGGGGTGAATGCTCGACAATATGATATTGGTTTATCATTAACAGAAACCATGATATGTGAAATTCCAGGGGCAACAGAATTAATGGGAACTACAGCAACAGTACCTGGTTTTGTTCGTTATTACGATGTTAGTCCAGGAGATGGAATTTTAATAGCTGTTAACCGTTGGTCAGCAACGGATGCAGGCTTTACCCTATCTTTTGGTGGTGATGCTGTATTAAACTGTGATCTTACTGAAAAAAAATATGAACAATGTGACGAAAACTATGATGAAAATGAAATCTTTGATTTAGATTTGATTAAAACAGATATTAACAATATTGACAACTCCTTTATTATTGATTTCTTTGAATCCGCAACTGATGCAAAAAATCCATTAGCAACAAATGTATTAGAATCTCCTTTTACGGTTACACTAGAAGATAGTCCCAAAGAAATTTATGCTCGTTTCAAAAGAGCTAACGGTATTTATTTTAAAACAATGACTATTTCCTTACTAGCCAATGAAAAACCAAAAATCCCCAAAAAGCCTTTAAAATATGCCTTGTGTGTAGAGGAAGTAAAAGATAAAGAAAAGAACGCCACATTTGACTTGACTAAATTTGAAACTCTTCTCAGTGAAAACCACAGAGGAATCATTGATTTTACTTACTTTGAACCTTTCAATGATACGATCAAAAAAATTAACACCCCAAAAATCTATAAGTCGAATAACAAAACGATTACCATTCGCATGACTATTGACGACAAATGTCCCGTTGAGATTCCCTTACAATTAACGGTCAATACCATTGATGTAAAAAGTACTTCTTTCACTTATTCGGAATTTTGTGCAACAGAAACCGAGGCGGGATTAAGCTATAATTTAGATCAAACCCTTGAAACTATTTTTGGAAGTAAAGATCCAGAAAAATACAACATTCAGTTTTTCTATTCACTAGAAGACGCAGAACTGGAACGTAATCCGATAGAAGATCCCGCGAACCATGTGGTCCCTTACTATGAAGAACAATTACTTACAGTTAAAATAATGGACCAAAATACCTGCACGACCACATCGGAAATTCGCTTACATGCTATACCGAGATTTAGAATAGAAGATCAGGTAACCACCGAATGTAAACCGTACAGACTACCTGATCTACCAGAGGGATATGCGTATTATTTAGAACCAAATAAAGGGGGAGAGAAAATTGATTTTAACATGCCAGAAAGTATCTTATATGGTCCTAAAACCATTTACATTCACGCCAAAAAAGACTATGGACAAGCGAAATTAAACGATTGTACCTTTGAAGATAGCTTCACCATTACAACTAAAGGCTGTTTTATCCCTAAGGGAATTTCTCCCAATGGAGATGGACAGAACGATTTTTGGGATCTTACTCCTTATGGTGTAGTAAATCTAAAAATATTCAATCGATATGGTGTTGAAGTGTACAAAAAAACAGGAGGATACACCAAAGAATGGTATGGGCAATCCAATGGTAGTACGAAACTTCCTAGTGGAACGTATTGGTACTATTTTGAATCCCTTCGAGGTGTTTATTCAGGTTGGATTGAATTAATGCATTAATATTTGAAATAAAACCGTAATTTTACTATACTTAAAAAGTTTTACTATCTTGATAGTAAAACTTTTTTTTTAAAACAAACTTTCTAATTGATTTACTGTCTTATGACTGCACCCAATATAACCTTTCAAAACGCGGGTTACTTTTCTCAGCTTATGGTTGATTACCTCAACCAAGCAGCGAAACTTAAACCACTCTATAACCATTTTCCTACATTGGCTAATTTCAACTTGCAAATACAGGCCAAACAGCAACATTTCACAGCCAAAAAGCGCCTTGTTTTACATGATGCTTTGGTAGAGCAATATAAAGAAGGGATAACTCCCTCGGCAGCAACCCTGCAAAACATTGCCTTACTAAAGGAAGAAAATACATTTACTGTCACAACAGGGCATCAGTTGAATCTATTTACGGGACCTTTGTATTTTTTATACAAAATTGTCTCTACCATTAATTTAACCAAAGAACTCAAACAACACTATCCTGAATACAACTTTGTTCCCGTTTATTGGATGGCTACAGAGGATCACGATTTTGAAGAGATCAATCACTTCTACTTTCAAGATAAAAAAATATGTTGGGACCAAGAGAGTAAAGGCCCTGTAGGTCGATTGAGTACTGCGTCACTAGATAAGGTGTATGAGGTATTTAAAGGACAATTAAACGCAGGAAATCACGCTAAAAAGCTCAAAGCCCTATTCGAGGCCAGCTACCTACAACACGATAATTTAGCCGACGCTACACGCTATTTGGCTAATGCTTTGTTTGAAGCCTATGGATTAGTTATTATCGATGGGGATTATGCTCCTCTAAAATCGCTTTTCGTCCCGTCCATGCAACAAGAATTACTCCAAAAAAATGCAATTACTGAAGTAGAAAAAACGTATGCCATTCTAAAAGATTATTTTATCCAAGTTACCCCTCGAGACATCAATTTGTTCTACATTCAAGATCAATTGCGCGAACGTATTATTTGGGAGGATAATCGCTATAGAATCAACAATACCGCCCTTTCCTTTTCAAAAGAAGAAATCCTAGAGGAGTTGCAACATCACCCCGAACGCTTTAGTCCGAATGTGATTATGCGTCCCTTATATCAGGAGACTATTTTACCGAATCTGTGCTATATTGGCGGAGGTGGAGAATTAGCTTACTGGTTGCAATTAAAACCTGTATTTGATTTACATCAGGTTGATTTTCCGATGTTACTCTTGAGAAACTCCGTTTTACTCGCTACAGAGAAACAGATAAAGAAACTAAATAAATTACAACTAACATGGGCAGACATCTTTGCTCCAGCAAACGTATTAGTGCAAAATAAAACAGCGGAATTAGCCGATGTCTCCTTTGATTTTGCTTCCCAACGTCAGGTTTTACAGCAACAATTTGAGCAATTGAGAGCAATTGCAAAACAAACCGATGCTTCATTTATAGGTGCAGTCGAAGCACAAGAAAAAAAACAACTTAAGGGGCTTACTAACTTAGAAAAACGCTTACAGAAAGCGGAGAAGAGAAAAAATCAAGATGTACTCGATCGCATACTATCGATTCAATTGGAGCTCTTTCCTAAAAATAGTTTACAAGAGCGCTACTACAACTTTGCACAATTCTATCAAGAAGTTGGTGATGAATTACTAGACAAACTTTTCCAGCAACTTCAACCATTAGATCAGGACTTTGATATTATTGAAATATAGTGATGGGTGAAGGGAGATGGATGTACAGTGAACGTCCCTAAATAGGGTTGACCGTTTTTATACCATAACTTCATTATTAAATATAGTAAGTCATACATGGTTTTAAAAAATCTACAACTAAAAAGAGCTGCTTTTCATGAAAAGCAGCTCTTTTTAGTTGTATTGTGTCCTATAATTTACAACCTACTGTTATTTTTTAGTATATCCCATACCGCGAGAAGCGGGCCAAACTTCTTTAAACCCAAATTGCTCATACAAGCGATAGGCTTCGCCATCTGCAATAAGATTAACATAACAGGAATCGGGAATATGCTCCTGAATATACGCATCCAACTTACTCATAATAAATTTGCCCAATCCTTTTTTCTGGTGTTCGGGTAAGACACAGATATCTACTACTTGACAATGACAAGCCCCATCTCCCACTAGGCGCCCCATACCGACAATTTCATTGCTATTCGCTGTATTTATGACTGCGACACAGCACAGGGAATTGCGCAATCCAAGAGCTGCCGCTGCTTCTGTTTTAGGAGATAATCCTGTTTGTACTCGTAAGTGACAATAGGTTTGTACGTCTAGGGTTTGGTATATAACTTGGTAATTCATTTTTTAAATTTTAGGTGAGGGTTGGATGTGGGTTGGATGTGGTTTGGTGAGATTGGGTGAGATTGGGTGAGATTGGGTGAGGTTCATAAACTGTAAACCGTTAACTGTAAACTAAAAAGGAACCTCGCGGTTCCTTTTTTTTTAGCTTTGTGCTATATCTTCTAAGTGTTCTTCTTTTAGCGTTAATTGTACCTTTTCTACAGAATTTCGATACATATTCATCACTTCACCTGTATAGTGGCTCAAATCGATGATATCGCCTTCCGTCAACTCTTGATCTGGGCAAACCTCACTAATTAGTCCAGCTAAGGTGTCATAATGTTCACTTTCTTCGAATTTAAATGGCAACCAGCGATTGATATCTGAAATATTCGAGTGTGCATCTACCATATAAACCCCTTCTCCAATAGAAACAACGATAGGTTCTTCGTTATCGTATTCATCTTGAATCTCACCAACTAATTCTTCCAAGATATCTTCCATAGTAACAATACCTGTAAATTCTCCTACTTCATTGGTTGCAATGGCCATTTGAAGGTGTTTCGCCTGAAACTGCTTCAATACATTTTTAATCAGTGCATTTTCAGAAATGTAAATCGGTTCACGCATTAAAGAAGCCAAAGAAACATCCTCTTTATCCTTAATCATTGCTTTCATTAAGTCTTTGGTATAAATTACTCCTTTAATGTCATCGAGGGAATCATCATAGACAGGAAAACGAGAATATCCTTCAGTGATTGCATAATCGATTGCTTCCTTTACGCTGGTATTAATTTCAATAGCCGAAACATTTTTTCGCAGCGTTTGAATATTGTTTACGCGTCTATCATCAAAATCGAATACATTTTGAATCAAAAGGCGCTCTGTCTCTTCAATCGCACCACCGGCTTGACTTTCGGTAATAATCATTTTCAATTCTTCTTCGGTGTGAATATCCGAACCGTGTACTGGTGTAATACCGAACAAACGCAAAATACCATTAGCTAATCCGTTCATCAACCAAATAATTGGCTTGAATACAAAATAAAACACGCGCAATGGCAAAGCGATAGAAAACGTTGTTTTCGTAGGGAAGTGAATCGCTATTGATTTTGGTGCTAATTCACCAAATACAATATGCAAAATCGTAATAATAGCGAAGGCTATTGGAAATGAAATACTCTTGGCTACGGAATACCATTCTGGTCCCGTCATGCCGAATAAATCAAATATCTTCATAATTACAGGAGTCAATGAACTTTCTCCAACCCAACCTAATCCTAGTGAAGCTAAAGTAATTCCCAACTGCGTGGCTGCCAAATAGGCATCTAGGTTTGCTACAATATTTTTAGCAACACCAGCTACTTTAGAGTTTAATTCTTGATGTACTTCAATTTGTGAGGTTCTTACTTTTACGATAGCAAACTCTGCTGCCACAAAAAATCCATTTAGGAATACTAAGAATAACGTAAGCAATAACTTACCAATTGAAATTTCTTCGGGAACAATAGTAGCGCTAGCTAATATTGTGATGATCTGGGGGTATGTCTCCATTTTATAAATTCAAGAGGTCCGCGTTCAATTTTTTTAGGGACCTAGAAGCGAAGTTTTAGTTTCATCGCCATTTCATATCAAAATTAATAATTTATTTGATATAATCTTAAGGTTAACACTCGTTTTTTTTATCTAGGTTAAGGAACTAGCTATCAAGAGGGTAAAACTTTTTCATTTATACGCTCTTCTACTTAAGTGTCGTTAAAATTTCTTGTCTTTTACATTGATTTTGCATCGAAGTGAAAAGGCAATAGGTTCAAAAGAGAGGGCGAATAACAGACGATTCCTTCCGCTCCCATAAAAAATAATTCAATAGGTTCAGCCTGTTTCACTTCATACTCTAATATACTTTGTCTACACGCACCACATGGGGGAATCGGGTGATTGGTTACTTTTACATCCGAGGTGGCTGAAATGGCCATTTTTAAGATTCGCTTATTAGGATGCAACGCCCCAGCCTGAAAAATAGCCGTACGTTCTGCACATAATCCCGACGGAAAAGCCGCATTTTCTTGATTTGATCCCAATACAAAAGTTCCGTCCTCCAAAAGTAAAGCAGCACCTACGCGAAATTGAGAATAAGGAGCATAAGCATCTTTTCGAATGGCGATGGCCTTTTCCATCAGTTCTTGATCTTGTGTGGCTAATTCGCGAATCGATTCGTATTCAATGAATGTCGTTACTACTTCTACTTTTTTCATATGTCAAACGATTTGAGATGAAAAATCCAAACTCGTTTTAGGTTGAACGGTTTGGATTAAAATACAAATATACTATTTTTCTTCTACTTATCCTTTCGGATACGTCTTTCTTCCCAAATCAAATGTAAGGGAGAAGCGAAGTGTATTTTCTAGCGGGTTATTGATTTTAGAAGTGGAGAATAAATACGATAAATCAACTGTAATCATACTATATTTAAACCCAGCTCCTAACGTAGCATACTGTCTAGCCCCTTTGTTTTTATTTTCATTGAAATAACCTGCACGAAAGGCAAACATATTGTCATACCAATATTCTGCTCCCATTGCCCAAGCAATTTCTTTCATCTCTTCACTAAAACCACCTGGCGCATCACCAAAGGATTTAAATACGCCTTTGAACCAACCTGTATCATTGTACTTGCGCATTTCTTCTGGATCTGTAATATCCGCTGGTGGGGTTGGAACTAACAATTTATTAAACTCAGCACCAATTGTTAATGTATTATAATCATCTAAAATAAAGTCAAACCCTCCCCCTACTTTTAAATTAGCAGGCAAGAAATCTCCTGTTGGTTTATCGCTATAGCTAATTTTAGGACCTAAGTTTTGGAAGTTAAAACCAAATCTCCAACGGCCGTCAAAATCAGAAAAAGACATACGATCCGATTGGTAAAATCCAGAGATATCTACAGCAAATGTACTTGCACTTGACGCATCTCCATCTCCAGTATCGGGTAATTTCAGATTGGAATTGATAAAGCGTCCCGTAACAGCCATACCGAATTTCTCACTTAATTTCAACGCATAAGAGGCGTCAATCGCAAATTCACTTGGCTTATAGGTCGCTCCAACACTATTATAATCTTCTCTATAGGTTACCTCTCCCATTCCAAAATAGCGAAACCCTACTGAAAAAGCACTTCTTTCATTGTATTTGTTGTAGTAATTAACTTGCGCCAAGGACATGCCACTAGAAATTTTAGACATATAAGGCGTATAACTTAAAGCAAATCCTTGATCTTTTACTGCAAAAGCATATTTAGAGGCATTGTGTTGTTGTGAAAAAGCATCTGTCGTCGTGGCAACTCCCATATCTCCCATGGCTGCCGATCGCGCATCTGCTGCAATCGTCAAGAAGGGAACTCCTGTTGTAATGGGGTGCATCTCTGTCTGTGCGTACAGGGCAGAACCACCGAGTATAGATAGAACTAATGCTGTGAAATTTTTCATTCAGTTGTGTTTATAATATTATACAAATATAATTGTTTCCTAAAGTATAACTAATTTTTCTATTTTTTCGACTTTTTTTCCAGTCTGTGTTGAACGCACCGTCAAGCGATAAATATAGACCCCTTTTCCAATACGATCACCAAAATCATCTCGTCCATCCCATTGGATCTCACGACTTAAGTTTCCTTCTGTTGTGATTTGCTGATTGATTGTCTTGACAATTCTACCTGCAATGGTCATAATCTGAACCTGAACATCCAAAGGCTCAAAAGGTCTATTATGCGTGAACCAAAACTCCGTATAGTTGACAAAAGGATTCGGATAATTTAATACTTTCTCTATTTTTAACTCTTCATCTTCTTTAACCAAGAACTGGATTTCTGTAGTTGACAAGTTGTTGTACACATCCCATACCTTAAATTGAATGGTGTACATCCCTGGATCCAAGTCTTTCAATTGATAGGCTACTTTTCCTTTTCTAAAATTATCCAGCTCAGTTTCATAATAATCGTTAAGTATAATGCTTTTATCCTCCTGATCATTAAGCACTAGGACAATATCATGTCCAATCCCACTTGCCGTATTAATTCCGCTTTCATCTTCAACAAACGCGAGAAATACAGGATTATTGCTTGTTGCTCCTCCAGATACAAAAGATTCATTATCCATATACAATCGCGCTAAAGGAGGAGTAACGTCTTTGGGTGCATTTTCATTCAACCCACCGATTACCAAATCGTCATTATTTCCAGTATACTCAATGGTTTGATTAGACGAATAAAAACTGACCTTTCCTTTTCCTTCATTGAGTCGAATATCTTTAGGCATAATGAAGTCAAAAGAAAAAGCGCCATTTTTTACACTGGCATTTCCTCTAAAGACCACCTCGCCTAGCGTTTGATAATCCATCACCCAAGGAATACCATTATTCATCACATTATCATTAGCTAATGTTTTCTTGTCTAGGTATTTATCATAAATTTCCACAGCCAAAGTTCCCGTAAAAGCGTCGACCAATTGATTTCCTTCATCCCGCACCTCCCCTTTCATGTTGACATAGTCCAAAGCCTTAACGGGATTTGTTGCAGTTTGTTGTACCTCTTCTTCATTCACCTCAGACAAGACAACCTTCAAGTGAGGTAAGGCAATTTTCAGCGCTGGATCCCCAATAAAAGAGACCACATTTTTATCTCGATTGGTATACGTATTTTTTGTATGTCTCAAGGCATCAGCCATCGTATAGGTTGTCGAATGTTCAAAAAACAAGTCGGTAAACGTTCGATTTAATAATCGTCCAATATCAATTCCTATTTCGCGTGTGGTTCCTATCAGGGCAATAGCCCCTCCTTTACTATTGTTAAACAGCACTTCTCCACCACTGGTATAATTCGGGTCATCAAATCGACTAAATTCACAGGTAATAATGGAGAAAACAGGATATTTATTTTCATTGGTTAATCTTCGAGCATCTTCAATGGTAAATACGCGCTCTTGCGCCAAACCATCCTCTCCTCCATGTCCTAAATAGTTGACGAACAATGCTCCTTTCTCAATGGCGTCTAAAAAATCTAATCGCGCTTGAGGATAACGATTTCCCCCTGCAGAAGTTTCTTGTACATAAGCGTCTAAATATATTTTCTTGGCATTAAAAAACGGATGATGAGACACAATGCGATTCACAATGGTATCCGTCTCTACCTGTAAAACATAATCTGATGTTTTGTCTACATCGTCTGCCATAGCGACCAACGTATTTTTCCAACGACCACGGGCTTGTTCCCCTTGGTACGCTATAATTTTTTGTACAACCTGATTGGCTTGTTCTACGTTTTTCGCTAAAATTCTTCCTACACTCACATCAATTCCAAAGACAAGATTGTGCATATCTCCTTCTCCTTCATCCATCAATCCATAAAAATCATCGGACATAAAAGTAGTATACATAGAAAAATTAGAATTGCTATTCTGCGCTTTTTTCACCTTACTCATCCCATAATGCAACGGTACAATATTAGCATTTTGTTCAATTCGCTGCTTGTAATCATAAGATCCTGTACCAAATAAATTGAGGTATTTTAATTCCCCACCTCTTTGTTGCATACTTTGATAGACATAACGAACAAAGTTTCGAATGGCAGCCCCATCTTGCTGACCAGAAGAAAATTCATTGTATATCTGATCCACTGTTACCACCAAAGGACTTAGATTATTCTGTTGACGGTGAAACTGCGCCAATTGCTGTGCTGCTGAAGCAAAAGCATCATTCGTAATAATAAGGTAATCGACCTTACCTTGGGCTTGAACTACCCCTTTGATATCTTGATTACGTACACGGCTATTCGCTACCATTTTCGGGGTATAGTAATCTGTTGGAATTTCTACGTGAAAAAACTGTTCTCTCCCACCATAGGTTTTAAAGCTATACTGACTCTGATTAGAAACGACTAGTGTACTTATTGCCGATACATCGCTTACATTCCAGATGCGATTGACCTGATTGGTATTCATCATACTCCATCGCACAACACCATCCAATGTTTTGCTTTTTTTATTTGAAAAGCGATACTGTTTGGTACCCCCTACTAAATTTCCTGTATAGAAAAACTCAATATAATCTAAATAGCCTTTTGAGTTGGGCACCCCTCCATTTTGATAAGTAAGCGTTACCTCAACCAAAGGCGAATTTAAATATGCTTCTTTCTCCAAAAAACTCTCATAAGCTTTTGTTGTAGCGGTGCGAATCGGGAAAAAGGTAACCGCACCCACAAATCGATTGTTAAGCGCATAAGTAAAGGATGTATTTCCGTACGAACTTGAGGCTGTATTAACACCAAAGGTAACAGGTTCACTTGTTTTCAAATGCAATAACTCTAAAGAAAAGTTGCGTTCATTGACAATTCCGAATTCTTCACCAAACCATTTCCTCCCCAACTTACCAATATTAACAAGATCTTGCTCGTGAAACACCTGCCCATCAAATTCCGTTAAAGTTGCCACTTCTCTTTCTGTAGGTTCAACAAAACTGGAAATTCTCAATCCCTGTTGCTGTCCATAAGTCAAAAAATAAATCGCCTCATCCACATATAAATTCTGATAGGTCAAGCTTTCATCATTCCATTGGTCTACTCCTATTCCATAGAACAAAACATAATCATCTGCATCGAATGTTCCCTTGGCTTCCCCATGCACATAAATACTATTTTCCTGTAAATCAGTTTGATAATCCGTCTGATTAACCAAAGGCAACATCTTCCCTCCTGCTCCATATAGTTGAATCGTACGAGGATCGACAGAAGCAGGAACACCTAGTTGCGTTAGAAAGTTCTTATCTAGTTTATAAATTCCCGTTTTAGTCACTCCAAATTTAAACCAATTCCCCTGCTTTAGTACTGTACCCATTGGAAGATTTCTGCCGCTGTTACCGAAACTTTGCTTGGCATTCGATACGGAAGAGACACTTTCTACTTGGTACGAGATACTTTTTACACGCTTTAATCCACCATTTCCATAAACAATAGGCGAAAAATACACATAACTTTGAGGTGATTGATTGATTTGAACGGTTTTAATTTGTACATTTAACTCTCCTTGATATCGTTTTTTCTGTTCATCTGACAAGAAACTCCCATCTAAATCTTCATACGAAACTTGAAGAATTCGTACATTATTTTTAAACCCAACTGGAATATTTGGTTCCAAACTTGAGTAAATTAACATATTATTAACACTTTCAAATGTTAAATTTTTATCTATTTTGACGGCATCAAAATCAGTTGAGGCTAAGGCTTGTTCCACTAACTTATTGTCCCACTTGAAGTCTAGTCTTTTCGACTGAGAAAAAAGTGTAAAGCAAGTAAGAATCAGTAGTGTATTAATAATTATTTTCATATATATTTGCATGAGGAAGAATTGTTCCTAGGCAAAAATAATTATTTTTTCCATACACAATACACGAATAAAAAAAGCGTTATTTTGGTGATGATAATTATTTTTGGACATAAAAATTAAGTTTTTTTTAAAATATTCACAGCAAGGATATTGCTAATTAATCGTTAATTCTTATATTGCGTCAAATTATTTACCCGTTTTTAACATGAAGATTAATAGACTTATGACTTTACAACTGCTTGCTGGCCTACTAGCTACAGTTGGTTTAACGAGTTGCAGCAACACAAATAATGGAGTTTCTTCTGCTACTGGTTGGAAAATAAATGATAAAAAAGGAGGCTTTCAGTACAACACGAATTTTGAACAGCAGAATCCTAAGGGTATGGTATCCATTGAAGGGGGTGCTTTTACAATGGGAAGAGTGCAAGATGACATCATGGCTGATTGGAACAACAATCCTAAACAGCAGTACGTGCAATCATTCTACCTTGATGAAGCTGAAACAACAAACATTGCTTATAACGAGTACTTATACTGGTTAAAGAGTGTTTTTCCTCCTACAAATCAAGTTTATGCAGAAATCTACAAAAGTGCTTTACCTGACACAACGGTTTGGAGAAGTGGTTCTGGTTTCAATGAAACATTAATTTCTAGTTATTTAAGACACCCTGCCTATGCAAACTATCCTGTAGTTGGTGTAACTTGGTTGCAAGCGAATGACTATGCGAAATGGAGAACAGACCGCGTGAATGAATTAACGTTAGAGCGTGCTGGTTATCTGAAAAAAGATGCTAAGATTATGGAAGCTTATGCTGACGCGCACTTTAGTACAGAAACTTATTTAGCAAATCCTGAAGCCGTTTACGGTGGAAATACAGACATCGTATATCGCGGGGTAAAAAACAAAGCAAGAGACGGAGAGAAAAATCTTTACGCAACAATGAACTATGGTCTTTTCACCGCTGAATACCGTCTACCTACAGAGGCAGAATGGGAATATGCAGCAATTGGAATGGCTGGTACAAGAGAATACAACAACTACCAAGGAAGAAAAACATATCCTTGGGAAAATCCTACGAAAAAAGCAGGAAAAAAACGCAACAATACATTAAAATCTCAATATGCTAACTTCAAGCAAGGTCGTGGAGACTACGGTGGAATCGCAGGTTGGGCAACAGATAACGCAGACATTACTAATGCTGTAAAATCATACGCTCCAAACGATTTCGGTTTATATGACATGGCAGGTAACGTAGCAGAATGGGTCGCAGATGTTTACGATCCTCAAATTGATCAAATCGATACCGATTTTAACTTCTTCAAAGGGAACATTTACTACAAAAACCAAATTGGTCCTGATGGAAAACCACAAATCGTAACCGACCAATCCGTTAAATTTGATACCTTATCAAACGGACGTTTACGTGTACGCAACTTACCTGGACAAGTTTCACAAATTGCCTATGATGCAGATGTACAACAAAACAATGGGGAGGAAGACGTAGAAGCATTAGCAGAAACAACTAGAACAAACAAGAAAGGAAACCAAATTTCAACGATTTACAACGAGAAAAGTCGTGTAATTAAAGGGGGGTCTTGGAAAGATAGAGCGTACTGGTTAGATCCAGCTACAAGAAGATTCTATCCAGAAGATCAAGCAACAGATTATATTGGATTCCGTTTAGCTATGACTAAAGTGGGTCAAAAGCAAGTGATTCGCAAAACGAAAAACTAAAATAAGATAACCTATATTTCTTTTAAAAGTCCTAATTTTGATTAGGACTTTTTTTTTATTTTTGACGGATGAATATACAGGAATTATACAGCTGCTTCACGGAAGCTGACGGCATATCAATTGACACAAGAAATATTACACTCAATAGTCTTTTTTTCGCTCTAAAAGGCGACAACTTTGACGCTAATGAATTTGCGCAAGAGGCTTTAGACAAAGGGGCTCGTTATGTGATTATGGACAATCCAAAACTTCTTACGGATCGAGACAAAATGTTTTTGGTACCGAATGCATTACAAGCCTTACAACAATTGGCCAACTACCACAGACAGCAACTAGGACTTCCAATTATTGCTTTAACAGGTAGTAATGGAAAAACCACCACCAAAGAGTTAATCAAAGCGGTTTTAAGTCAAAAATACAACGTTAAAGCGACGCAAGGAAATTACAACAACCACATCGGTGTTCCATTGACCTTGCTTCAATTTGACGATGAAACGGATATTGGAATCGTCGAAATGGGAGCCAATCACCTCAACGAAATTGCACTCTTATGTACCATCGCTCAACCAGATTATGGGTATATCACCAATTTTGGCAAAGCGCATTTGGAGGGATTTGGCGGCTTCGAAGGCGTTATTAAAGGAAAAAGTGAACTGTACGATTACTTGGAAGACAACCACAAAATGGCGTTTGTCAATGCAGATGATCCTAGACAAGACGCTAAAACCATGACCTTTTCTCGATTTACTTTTGGCTCAAAAGAGACAGAACCCAATGTAGAAATAGAACTTATTGAACAGACGGAAGTAGCCACTATTCTACTGGGTGAACAACGCATCGCGTCTCACTTAACCGGTCAATATAATGCAACTAATATGGCTGCTGCTGTAGCTATTGGTCGATATTTTGGTGTTGAATTAGAAGAAGCAAGTCAAGCCATTCACGACTATATTCCCACCAATAATCGCTCCCAATGGATTAAACAAGAAGCTTTTACCATACTATTGGACGCCTATAATGCTAACCCGTCAAGCATGGAGCTCGCTATTGCGAACTTTGAGCAATTACCTACAACTACCCCAAAAATTTACATTTTAGGCGATATGTTTGAATTGGGAACAGCTAGTGTAAAAGAACACAAAAACATCGTGCAACAAGTAGCAGCAACAACTTTTGAGCAGGCTTTTTTCATTGGAAAAGAATTTTCAAAAGTAAAAGACGCTTCTGAATCCCAGCAAATTTATTTTTTTGAAACCCTTGCTGATTTCTTCGCACAATATGAAGAAGTAGCGCAGTTACTTGCGCAGCACACCGTTTTAATTAAAGGTTCTAGAGGCATGGCTTTGGAAAAGATCATTTCCTTTTTAAAATAATACAAAGGCTGGAAGGAATTTCAGCCTTTTTTGTTTTACCTTCATGGCTACAAAAACAACAAAAATGCAAGAAAAAGTTTATCCCAACGCAATACCCACAGTGGATATTGCGGTACTGCGCGTAAATGCAGACCAAACCTATTCCCTATTACTAGGCAAAAAGGAACACGAGCCCAAATGGAGATTTGTCGGTGGATTTGTCGATGCGGATGATTCTAGCTATGAATCAGCCGCTGTAAGAGAGTTATTCGAAGAAACGAATCTCGTGGCTACTCCAGATGAGATCCGTTACTTAGGCTCTACGAAAATCGATGATCCGCGTTACCGAAACCACAAAGACAAAATCATCACCCATTTATACCTGTTGGAAATTCCAACAACAACGAAAGATATTCAAGCCAAAGACGATATTAAAGCACTACAATGGTTTCCGTTATCCGCTTTTTCTACAGATGATATTATGGAAGTTCATCATCCTATTGTGACCCTTTTCATGAAGTATTTTGAAAGACTGTAATTTCCCAACATACCCAAGGATAAGCGCAAGAAGCTTATCCTTTTTTTATACCACACCTTTTACTTTTCTACCTTATAAAAAGGTATATTCACATTACACAATCAAATCTTAATAATACCTAACCATGTCACAAATTGTAATTAAACGAAATGCTGAATTTTCGAACAAACTTAGAAGTATAGCCCTATATTGTGGAGATCAAAAAATAGGCGAAATAAAAGACGGAGAAACTAAAGCATTTGATCTTCAACCAGGACACCATACCTTATGTGCCAAAATCGATTGGTGTAGATCAAATAAAGAAACCTTCCACCTTCAACAAGGCGAAACATTATTTTTTGATTTAAGTGGCACCAATCCCATTCTGGCTATTTACTATATTACATTGGGAAAAAACAGCTACCTCAAGTTAAGACCGCGTGTATAGAGAGTTAGAAGTCCTAAAAAAATCGGATTACTCCCCCCTACAAATGACACAAAAACAAATAAAAAAGCATCGAAAATATATTTTCGATGCTTTTTTTGTGACCGGAATGGGACTCGAACCCATACGTCTTGCGACACCACCCCCTCAAGATGGCGAGTCTACCAATTCCTCCACCCGGCCTGTATTGGATTTTTACTGGCTCAAATGTAGTAAAATAATACGGCATTTTGATTCCAGCGATTAAAAAAAGCCATTCGATGAAGAATAGCTTTTGTGACCCGACTGGGGCTCGAACCCAGGACCCCAACATTAAAAGTGTTGTGCTCTACCAACTGAGCTATCGAGTCGTTACAAGTTACCTTGTACGTATATTTTTATAAAAGTAATGTGACCCGACTGGGGCTCGAACCCAGGACCCCAACATTAAAAGTGTTGTGCTCTACCAACTGAGCTATCGAGTCATTACAACTATAAAATTGTATGTTTTTTATAAAATATGTGACCCGACTGGGGCTCGAACCCAGGACCCCAACATTAAAAGTGTTGTGCTCTACCAACTGAGCTATCGAGTCATTGTAATTCGAAACCGAACTACATTGTATTTTATAAAAGTATGTTTTTTTTGTGACCCGACTGGGGCTCGAACCCAGGACCCCAACATTAAAAGTGTTGTGCTCTACCAACTGAGCTATCGAGTCATTGCAATCATTAAATTGTATTAGAATTTTTGTGACCCGACTGGGGCTCGAACCCAGGACCCCAACATTAAAAGTGTTGTGCTCTACCAACTGAGCTATCGAGTCTAAATCAATTCCTGATTGCGGGTGCAAATATAGAATGTTTTTTTTAAAAAACATCATGTTTTTGTTTTATTTTTGTCAACAATATCCCCTAAAAACGGGCTATTTTTGCATAACTCACTATTTTACAACCCCTTATTTTATGGAAAAAATAATTATTTTAGGTTATATGGGCGCAGGAAAATCAACAATTGCTCAACAATTAGCAGAAGAACTCCGACTTCCGTCCTATGATCTAGACCATGAAATTGAAAAACAGCAACAACAAAAAATTACCACAATTTTTGCTAAAAAAGGGGAGGTGTTCTTTCGAAAAATGGAATACCAGGTTTTACAACAACTTTTACAGCAAGAAGAACGCGCTATTATTAGCTTAGGAGGAGGAACTCCCTGTTATGCCAACAATCACCTCGTTTTGCAACAAGAGGGCATAGAATCCTTTTATTTAAAGGCATCTATACAAACGCTCACCCAACGCCTTGAAAAAGAAAAAGAGCATCGTCCTATATTGCAAACCAACACAGAAGATACTCTTGAAACTTTTATAGCAAAACACTTGTTTGATCGCAGCTATTTTTACCATCAGGCCAAACACATCGTGACTGTAGATAATAAAACGGTGGACCAAATTGTACAAGAAATTACAACAATCCTCAACAATTAGCTTAGATACGCATACTCATCTTCCGCCGTAAACACCACCTGAATGTGCTCCAACAAAGAAGTAGATAAAGACAACCCTTTATAATCGGCTTTAATGGGATAGGTTTTGTGATTTCTATCAATTAAAACAGCCGTTTTCATCTTCTTTACGGGTACATCTAAAAAGTGTTTTACCCCATAAATCAGTGTAGCCCCAGAATTTAAAACATCATCCACTAATACAATCGCTTTTCCTGTATATTCTGCTGGAGTTAAAGACGTTCGAATAGGATTAATGGGATTCGCTTTATCAATTTCCACTTCACACAGCTTCACTTGAATATCCGCAATTTCTTCTAGTACGCTGGCAATTTTTTGAGCAAAGGTGAATCCACTATTGGCTACCCCAGCAATTACAATCTCTTGTTCTTCTGAAAAAGTTTCGTAAATCTGATAGGCAATACGCTTGGTTTTAAATCCAATTTGCTCTTTATTTAAAATGATTTTTTGTGCCATGTTTTTTCTTTAATATAATAAACAATTCTCGATCTTGTCTGGGTTTAATAGAATTATATGCGCGTTCCATTACTTCAATCGTAAAATAAGGTTCAAACAACGCCTTATATTCTGCTTTACTTCCTCCGAAAGGGGGTGTTGCTGTATCAAACACCGTATCAAACAACAAACCTACTAATTTTCCTTCAGGTCGAAGTAACTCGTGCATTTTTTGTACGTAGTCTTTTCTTTTATCTAGAGGTAGCGAACAAAAGAAGGTTTGCTCTATAATCAAGTCGTACGTCCCTTCGTGTGTAAAAAAATCTCCTACAATGACGTGATCTATTGACAAACTGGGTTCACTTTTAAGGGTCTCTTCAAAGGCCATTGTGGTAAAATCCAATCCTTTACTTTGGGAAAATCCCTGTTGAACCAAATAAACCAACTCATGTCCATGCCCAACACCAGGAACTAATACATATAACGTTTTATCCTTTACTTGATCGATATATGCCTTTAATGGAGTAGTAATTGCTTTCGAGTTCCAAAAATCCTCTTTTTTTGCATAGCGATCTTCCCAATAGTCCTTATTCCAAGTCATCGTCATAATCTTCGTGATCTAAATATCCATCAATATCTCGACGGTCTTTTTTTGTAGGTCTTCCTGTGCCCTTTGCACGGTAGTACTCTTTGGTTTGACGCAATAAATCTAAATGTTCAAAAGCCTCCGCTGGCGTCTCATCTTTTCGGTAAATATCCACTAATTTGGCCCCCACTCTACTTTGAGGGATGTCCAATACAGTCAATTTATACACAATTTGATCTCTTCTCAACGTAATTTTATCCGTTGGAAAAACTTCTCTCGAAGGCTTTACTGTTTGTCCATTTACTGTAATATGTCCCTTCTTACAAGCTTCGGTTGCTATGTTTCTCGTTTTATAATACCGTACACACCACAAATACTTGTCAATACGCATAATTAAATATTAAAATTATTCAATAATCAAGACAAAAATAAAGTAAAATTGTATCTTGCACTACTAAAATAATTCAAAAATAATGAATAGACTATTTTCTATTTTAGGCATCTTAACGATTGCTCTCACACTTACAAACTGTAATAAGAGCGATGATTCTGGAAGTTTACCCGTTGTGCCACTTAGAGATTCCAAAGAAGTTTATACGGAAAACATCTCTTCAATCGAAAAGTATTTGAAGAACAATTACATGATTGAGCGTGATGGTATTATTTCTTTTGACAGTATAACGAATCCAAACTACAAAAATCAACCTACTATTTTTGAAGATAGTCGTTTGAAATCTATTGTGATGAACAATGAAGATTATACCGCATTTTCACTACCAGATCCTTATGATCGTACGAAAAATATTTTCAAATATGCCAAATCTGCTGATACGGTTAAATATAAAATATACTATCTCGTACTAAATGAAGGAGCAGGAAACACCAGTTCGCCAATTGACTCTATTTTTGTAAAGCGAAACAATTTCACTTTAAAAAATGAAAAAGTAGCTTCCTTAAATCACCCGAATACGGGAGGGTTTTATTCCTTTCCTACTACGATTGCAGAATTAAGAGGAACAGCAACAGCTCCACTTCGTATGTATACAGGTGAGCGTCAAGTGCTGCGTTTTGTAAAAACGGCTTTAGAAGCGGGTATTAATCCTGATGGTACGATTTCGTTTGACGAATCTACTGCTGGGCGCATTATCGCGTTTATCCCTGCAGGGGTAGGTCAATTCAGTTCTGGTTATTCCACGTTAAAAGCATATCAACCTTATATTACAGACCTAACACTCGTTTCTGCTTTTGAAAGAGATCACGATTTAGATGGTATTCCTTCTAAATACGAAGTTAAACCAGAAAAAATAGGAACGGAATTAACTGTTCACGATTATTTTGAATTAGATACCAATAACAATGGAGTTCCAAACTTCCTAGATGTTGATGATGATGGTGATGGAGTTCCTACACGCATCGAATTACAATACAAAGACGCCAATGGCAAAATCAAACACTACAGCTATGATGCTCCTGAGTTAAAATCATGTTCAGGTACACCACGCTATCTAGATGCTGCCTGTAAACCATTTATGGTGGACGGCGAATGGGTTTGGCCTACGAAATAAATAGATATTTTCTATACCATACAAAAAAGCAGTTGAATTATCTTCAACTGCTTTTTTTATTGACAGCACCAAAAAAAGAGGGCATCCTTTCGGATACCCTCTTTGCAATCTATACTTGATTATCTTTTAAACTTTCTATTGATAACAGCTTCTGCTTTTTCTACAATATTACTTGCTTTAAGCCCATATTTCTCCATTAGCTCATCTGGGGTACCTGATTCTCCAAACGTATCTTGTACCGCAACAAATTCTTGTGGTAGAGGATTATTTTCTACTAAAACCCGAGCAACACTTTCGCCTAAACCTCCTAAGAAGTTGTGCTCTTCTGCCGTCACTACACATCCCGTTTTAGCTACAGAACGCAAAATTGCCTCCTCATCTAAGGGTTTAATGGTGTGAATATTGATCACTTCTGCACTAATTCCCTTTGCCTCTAACGTTTCCGCTGCCAATAAAGCTTCCCATACCAAATGTCCAGTTGCAATAATTGTTACATCTTTTCCTTCTTGTAAAAGAATAGCTTTCCCGATTTCAAACTTCTCATTTTCTGGCATAAAGTTAGGTACTACAGGACGTCCAAAACGCAAGTAAACAGGACCATCATAATCTGCGATTGCCAAAGTAGCCGCTTTGGTTTGATTGTAATCACACGTATTGATTACGGTCATCCCTGGCAACATTTTCATCAAACCGATATCTTCTAAAATTTGGTGAGTAGCTCCATCTTCACCTAAGGTTAATCCAGCATGTGAAGCACATATTTTTACATTCTTCTCTGAATACGCTACGGATTGACGAATTTGATCATATACGCGCCCTGTAGAGAAATTGGCAAACGTTCCTGTAAAAGGAATTTTTCCACCAATAGTCATCCCCGCTGCGATTCCAATCATATTCGCTTCTGCAATTCCCACTTGAAAGAAACGCGCTGGGTGATTCTTTTTGAAATCATCCATTTTCAACGATCCAATTAAGTCCGCACACAAAGCTACTACATTTTCATTCTTTTGTCCTAATTCTGTTAGTCCAGCTCCAAAACCTGAACGTGTATCTTTACTCCCTGTATTTGTATATTTTTTCATGATAATTCTAACGTCAACTTGATTAATAATCTCCCAATGAAGTTTCTGGATTTTGTTTCAAAGCTTCTTCCAACTGTGCATCGTTCGGTGCTTTTCCATGCCACGCATGAGTCCCCATCATGAAGTCCACTCCATTCCCCATTTCAGTATGCAACAATACACAAACTGGCTTTCCTTGTTTCGTTAAGGCTTTTGCTTGTTCGTATCCTTTTAAAATAGCCGCAATTGAGTTTCCTTCTTTGATTTCAATTACGGTCCAATCAAACGCTTCAAATTTCGCTTTCATCGACCCTAAATTCAATACAGCCTCCGTAGGTCCATCAATTTGTTTACCGTTTAAATCAACTGTCGCAATTAAGTTATCTACTTTATTTGCAGAAGCATACATGATTGCTTCCCAATTCTGACCTTCTTGAAGTTCACCATCTCCTAAAAGAACATAAACCAAGTGTTCATCCTTGTTTAACTTTTTCACTTGAGCCGCTCCAATTCCTACGGATAATCCTTGTCCTAAAGATCCTGAAGCCACGCGTACACCAGGTAAGTTATCATGCGTACAAGGATGTCCTTGTAAGCGTGTATTTAACTTTCTAAATGTAGCTAATTCTTGTACTGGGAAATATCCACTACGGGCTAATACACTGTAAAATACAGGAGAGATATGTCCATTCGACAAGAAGAAAAGATCTTCTCCTTCTCCATCCATTGTAAATGTTTCTTTGCGGGCCATAATCGACTGATACAAAGACACTAGGTATTCAGCACACCCTAATGAACCTCCTGGATGTCCAGAATTCACCGCATGTACCATTCTAAGAATATCTCTTCTTACTTGTGTAGTTAACTCCGTTAGTTGTTGTGTGTTCGGTTTCATTATTTCGACAATCTAAATTTATTACGCAACAAATATAAAACTTATTTACTGTACTCTCTCTTATAATCAAATGAATCTACCGCAACAAATCATCTTTTTACACCACTAGGCACGAAAGGATAAAAAGTTTGCAGTAAGTTTGTACTGCGTCTCTTAACACGACTAGTATGCTACAAACAAAGGACTTAACGATTGGGTATTTACAAGGAAAAAAACAGTTGATTCCCATCCAACACGCCATCAATTTTCAACTACACCCTCAAACTTTAACGTCTTTACTGGGGATTAATGGAATTGGAAAATCTACATTAATACGAACCTTAACAAGGCATCTACATCCTTTAGCGGGAACGATTACTTTAAACGGCCTGGAATTAAATTCTTATAGCAACAGTGCGTTGGCCAAAGCAATGAGTGTGGTTTTCACTGATACAATTCCCTCATCCTCATTAACAGTACTTGAAGTATTGCAAATTAGTCGTACTCCTTACCTCGATTGGAAATCCATGCGCACGGCAGAAGATACCTATTGGATTGACAAAGCTATTGATTTGACTTCTATTGCTACCTTAGTTCAATCGCCTCTCCTGCATTTAAGCGATGGACAATTGCAACGCGTGTGTATTGCACGAGCCTTAGCTCAAAACACACCGTTGATTGTCTTAGATGAACCTGCTAGTCACTTGGATTTAAACCACAAGGTAAAACTGTACCAATTACTCCAATACCTTACTCAAAAAGAGCAAAAAACCATTCTTTTTTCAAGTCATGATATTGAATTAGCCCTTCAATTTGCGGATGAAGCCCTTGTTTTACAAGAACATCATACGACGCAAAACACCATTGAAAACCTAATTTCCAATGGTGTCTTTGATCACTTTTTTCAAGATGATGTCCTTCAATTTGACAGACCGAGCAAGCGCTTTACTCTTTCCCTGTAGTACGGGTATGCCGTTTGTTCTTTGATACGTTTTCTATGGTCCATTTGATTTGTTCAACGAACGGTTCTTTTCGAAATGGACAGTCTTGTTTACTGCATATACTACAAGAAAATGTCTTGCAATCATCCATATGTACAAAAAGTTCTAAATCGTCTCCAAAGTGTTCACTGATATCCTTTTCAAGCAATTCCACTTCCTTGTGCCCTTCTACAATCGTAAAGTACCAAGGCACTGTCATATGACAGTCAAAATGCAAAACACTCCCATACTTGATGATGCGCATATTGTGTAAATCAATCCAATTCTCTTTGCGATTGAGTTCCAAATAATCCACTACCTCTTTTAATAAAGCTTCATCCGTTTCGTCCATAATTCCTGAAACGGCTCCACGGACAATTTTATATCCTGTCACAATAATAATAAAGGCAAAAATCAAAGCAACAGCACTATCCAACCAATGCAGATTGGTAAAGTAGAGCAACAACAACCCCAAGATAATACCTACCGTTGAATAGGTATCCGATTGCAGATGCTTCCCACTAGCAACTAAGGCTAAGGATTTATTGGTTTTCCCTTTCTTTATAGCATACCATCCCAAAATATAGTTGACTACTGCCGTTACTGCGACTAACAAAATACCATAATCCAATTGTCCAATAGGCTGTGGATTAACAATGTTTCGAACCCCTTCAAAAATAATAGCAATTCCTGCCATCACAATCAATCCTCCTTCAATGGTAGCGGAAATAAACTCCACCTTTCCATGGCCATAAGGGTGATTTCGATCACGAGGTTGTGCGGACAGATAAAGGCTATACAACCCTATAAATCCGCTAATTACATTGACTACACTTTCCAACGCATCGGTAAAAATAGCAACAGATCGGGTCATATACCAAGCCACTAGTTTAATTACAAACAGAAGGACTCCGACGATAGCTACTATTTTTTGAAATTGGTAATTCTCATGGGCTTTACTATGCATTCCCTTTGTATTTATATTGTTGTTACTTCTTTTACTTCTCCTACAGCTAATCCTTTTAGGGAAATATCTCCTATGCGAACACGCACCAAACGCAAGGTAGGAAATCCAACACTAGCGGTCATTTTACGCACTTGTCGAAACTTACCTTCTGTTAAAACAAGGCGAACCCAACTCGTTGGACCATGTCTTTCATCGCGTATTCTCCTGCCTACACCAATCCAATCAGGTAGATGAGTTAAAGCCTCTACCTCACATTCTTTGGTCCAGTATTTTTCTCCTTTTACTCCAATTTCCACTCCCTTACGCAACATTTCAATAGCTTCAGTCGTGATTTGACCATCGACTTGAGCATAGTATTCTTTCTCGTATTTCTCTCCACGCACTCGTTCACTCGTCATTCCATCAGTGGTCAAGAGTAGCAAACCTTCCGACTGTTCATCTAAGCGCCCGATAGCCATTGTACCTTCAGGAAAATCAAATAACTCTCCTAATTTGTGTTTGGCTCTCTTTTTCTCATAAATAAATTGGCTGATATACCCGTGCGGCTTGTATAGCAGAAAATGTCTGTGTTCCATTTGTATTGATTACTTTTCAAAAGTGTTGTCGTAAAACGAATTAATCGCATCGATATATCCTTCTCCGTGATAGGTATTTGTCATCGCTTGAAAACCTTGTAAATGTCCTCCTTTAAACATCACTACTTGACTTTTTGGATTTAAAGGTTTAACGCGATTACTATCGTGTACTGTTGTCAATCCATCACGGTCTCCTGCAAAAAACAGCACTGGAATGGATAAACGCGTCAAGGCTTTATCATAATCTCGAGCGGGTTCAGGTAGTTTGGTTTCTTTTTGTAAGAATTCATCCAATCGCTTGGCAATCGTTTTGGGACTTACTACAAAACCATCGGCAAGTAAGTAATCATACGGTTCAACATCATACGTCAACACGGCGGAAATCGTCCCCATAGAGAAAGCCCAAACGCCAATTTTAGTTGAAAACTTTGTTTTAGCATAGGATACAACAGCCTGTAGATCGGTAGCAAATTCATCGTAATACAATTGATCTTCATCTAGAGGAAACACTTGGCTCTCACCAAATCCGCGATAATCAAATAGTACAACATTATAGCCTTGGTTGACAACTTCTATCGCTTGTCTCAACCAATAGGACATATTTCCCGCATCTCCATAAGCCAAAACCAAGGTTCTATTGCGTTTATTTTCCTCCTTGGCATACAAAATCCACGACTTTAACGCATAGTTATCCGACGTTTCAATATACACCTCTTCATATTTAAAATTTGAATTTGCAGGTGTATCTACATATTCCTTGATGGGAGTAATAGCCCCCACTAGATTCACAATGAACAAAGTAAATAAACAAAGTAAATGCTTCATTTGCGATGATATTTTAAATAAAAATCAAAGATACAACAATACTTGCTTTCAAATAATTGCAAGCTTTCAAAAAAACAGTATACTAATGATATTCTAATATTCTTGGTGTTCTCTTCTTAGATGCAGGAGAAAAAGCTGGGACATTGTAAGGCATTCCGCTAATAAATTCATACTTTTGTTAGATATAAAATTTAATACTATGCAGCATATTATTGATCGTTTCATCAGTTATGTAACTGTTGATACTGAGTCTGATCCTTCTTCTCAAACTTGTCCAAGTACTGAAAAGCAATGGGATTTAGCAAACAAATTAGTTGAAGAACTAAAACAAATTGGTCTAGAAGACGTAACAATAGATGAAAACGCATATGTGATGGCTACTTTGCCAAGCAATGTAGAGCACGAAGTACCAACAATTGGTTTTATTGCTCACTTTGACACTTCACCCGATTTTTCTGGCGCTAACGTAAAACCACAACTTGTGCCGAATTACGATGGAGGAGACATCGTTTTAAACAAAGAGCAAAACATTATTTTATCGCCCTCTTACTTTAAAGATCTATTACAATATAAAGGACAAACCTTAATCACCACTGACGGAACTACGTTGTTAGGCGCTGATGATAAAGCGGGTATTACGGAAATTGTTTCGGCTATGGAATACTTGGTACAACATCCAGAAATTAAACACGGGAAAATCAGAATTGGTTTTACACCAGATGAAGAAATCGGTCGTGGAGCGCATTTATTTGATGTAAAGAAATTTGGTGCTGAATGGGCCTATACCATGGATGGAAGTCAAATTGGAGAGTTAGAATACGAGAACTTCAACGCAGGATATGCTAAGTTGACGTTCGCTGGAAAAAGTGTTCACCCAGGCTATGCAAAAGGAAAGATGATTAACTCTATTCTTTTGGCTAATAAATTCATCAATAAATTACCTAAAGATGAAGTACCACAAAAAACAACTGGATACGAAGGGTTTTTCCATGTACACACGGTAAGTGGAAGTATTGAAGAATCAGTTGTAGAGTTGATTATTCGCGATCACAACTTAAAAAAATACGAACAAAGAAAAGTATTCGTGGAGAAGTTAGCGAAGAAATTCAACAAAAAGCACCACAAAAAATTTGGAGGTCCTATTGTGTCTTGTGAAATTGGCGATCAATACTTCAACATGAAACAAAAAGTTGAACCAGTAATGCATATCGTTGATACGGCAGAACAAGCGATGAAAGATTTAGGGATTAAACCCTTAATCAAAGCAATTCGCGGAGGAACTGATGGATCACAACTATCGTATATGGGATTACCATGTCCGAATATTTTTGCTGGAGGACACAACTTCCACGGAAAATACGAATATGTACCAGTTGAAAGCATGGTTAAAGCCACAGAAGTAATCGTTAAGATTGCAGAGCTTACTGCTCAAAATGCAGCAAAATAAAACGAGTTATTCAGATAAAAAAAAGGAGGTTCAATGAATCTCCTTTTTGTTTTTATTTTGTTCTCACTCCTGTATCCGCACCAATCAAATGTTTCTTTAATTCATTCTCTTGTTCGAGTAATTCAACTTCCACCGCTCTGCGTTTTACTTTACCTTCTTCCTGAATACGAACTATTTCGCCTATTGTACTAATAATATCCGTATTAACTTTACGGATCGTCTCAATATCTACAATTCCTCTTTCCGTTTCTTTGGCAATTCGAAGCGTAGAATCCTTAAGCATTTCACTATTTTTAGTCAATAACGTATTTGTCGCATCCGTTACGGCTTGTTGCGCATTCAACGCTTGTTGAGATCGAGCAATACCCAAAGTCAAAATCATTTGATTCTTCCACAAAGGAATGGTATTGACAATACTCGATTGTAATTTCTCCATCAACATCAAGCTATTATTCTGTACCACTCGAATTTGAGGAGAAGACTGTAAGATAATCATCCGTGTCAATTTCAGGTCGTGTACTTTGCGATCAAATCGAACCACTTGCTGTTCTAAATCCTTATAGGCCTGAATTTTTGCAGGATCTTGTTCCTGTTCCACTTCGGCTTTTAAACGCGGTAATTCAATCGTATTTAATTCGTGTAACTTTTCATCTCCTGCAGCAATGTATAAAGATAATTCTTGAAAATAATTCTTATTCTCATCGAATAGCTTATCAAACATAGCCACATCTTTCATCATTAACTTATAATGACGTTCCAGCTGAAGTTCAATCTGATTAATATTGGTCTCTACTTTGCTGTATTGTGCTTGTAATCGGCTAATTTTCTTCTTTAAGGAATCTAAAAAAGGAAAAAAGCTCTTCTTGTTGGCAATTCCTTCAAATGACTTAACATCTTCTTTCAAAGATACTAAAAGCCCCGAAGTTTCTCCTAAGTCCCTTGTTTGCACTTGTTTTAAAATCTCTGTAGCAAATGTACTGGCTTTTAATTGGCTACTAGAGCCATATTGAATCACTTGCGTCGTATTACGTAAATCAATACCTTTTTTGTAATTTTCAATTTTAGCGACTTCTTCTGGTGTAAATTCGACTTTAACTTCTGTTGCTAAATTTTCAGCGCGCATTTGTTGAATATCTTTTTCCATAGTCTATGTCTAGCGTATCCTAGTTTTATAAGCGTTAACGAATATCATTTATTTCTATTTTTAACTTTTGTTTTCTCTTTTTCAAACAAAACCCAATGAGTCAAAGTTTTTTAGAGTAAACCTTCATTGCGTAAAGAGGTCAAATAAATATCAGCTTCTACTTCCGCTGCGCGATTCTGATGTCTTAATTCAACCAATATCTCTTGCCGAATGGCACTTAACGCAATATCCAATGTCTGTCTTAATTTTTCTTTAACGCGATGAATGGAATTCCCTTCTAATTTACTTAATTCAACTTGGTGAAATTGTCGTAATAAACTAGTTAAAGAAAAAACATGTCGTTCAATAAACAACTCAGTTTGTCCTTGTTTAAGGCTATTTACCTTAGTCATTAAAGCTATTAAATCAATAATCTGCGTAGAAACTTTTTCATCTAAAATAGCCTCATCCCAACGTTTTAACTCCTCCACAAAACTAGGTATTGTTTTTACCTCTCGAATTTGTTTATTTCTTACAAGGGCAAGATAATCATATTCTTCCCAATCTAATTCCATAAACTCTTTTAAGTGCTCGCGTTCCAAGAACTCTCTAGCATTTGCACTTAATAAAATTACAGCATAAAAAAGAAAACTTCCAAACAAAAGCATACTTACAATCATATGTAATGTATCATTAATAGTGAATGAAGTCTTAATTGTGATCCATATCACAATAACATTCAATACATTAAGGACAAACAAAACACCTACCCCCCACAATCCACGCATCATTTTGGTCATTTTCGCTTGTTTTCCCATATACCAAATACCAAAGACGAGGAAAATAGGAAACAATAAACACCCTAAGAGCACACTTCCTTTTCGTATTTCCCATAGTACAGATTTTTCTGTTAGCCATCCCATTATATTAACCCTTTAGATTGGACGTAATTTCTATAAAAATCCGCTTCACTAGTCATCGACATGATTTCTTCATCGAACAGCGCTAGCAATTCATTTTCAAATGCTTTTCTAGACAACCCGATGACTTCCCGTAGTTTTATTTTCAGCTGTTCCGTTTCTGGATCAACTAAAGGCAAATCTTGTAATTCAATATACTGTTTTACTATACTTTCTAAAGCAGAAGAATGTTTAAGAAAAAAGAGTCCACTTCTTTCCTTTTCTTTTTCTACAATTAAACTAGCCAGATGTTCCATTTTTTTTATATTATCCTGCATAGTGGAATCCGTTATTTTCGCTCGAAATCCAGCTAACATAGCCAAAAAAAGCTCTTTTTCATCTGGTTCCTGCGCTTGTAATTTTCGTATACTATCTTTCACTTCACGATAACTATAGGACACATCTGCTTCTAACTTCATGTATTTTTTCAAATCTAATCGCTCCAAATACTCTCGAATATAAAAGGACAAAAACACAACAAAAACATAAGCTCCACCCGCCATGATAAGAAATGTTTTTACAAAAACATCTCCTCCCTGTGAAGTAAATCCATATAAAATAACAAGAGAAACAAGTGTATGAATAGCTAATACAACCAAGGACTTTATCACCCAGGAAAAGTAAGACACCTGGTATCCAACAAACAAAATGACTAAAGGCGCAAATAGACCGTAAGTCAAAAGTGAACAAACCACCAATACAGAGAATAAAGAAAATGTATGAGACAATTCCCACAATCGACTTCTATCAGTATATCTTCCCATATAACATTAATTTCCTGTGAATAAAAAAAGAGAAATCCACTTTATTTCCGACAAACATTATTAATTATAGTTAAAATAACGACTTATCAAATATAATTTAATTCATTTAATAACATAATAAAACGAATAACTTTATTTATGCCTAATTGGTTTTCCTTTTCAATCTTTTCCACTAGAGAACCATCTACTTTCTTTTTTAATGGTTTATTCTTGGCTGTTCTTTACATAGGAGGAGCGCAACATTGCCATGACAATCTTATCGTGATAAGCACCATCGCGATAACAGGCTTCTCTCAGTACACCTTCAACGGTGAATCCTGCTCTTTCATATGCTTTTACTCCACCATAATTTAGTTCAGAAACCGTAAGCATAATGCGATTCAACTGCAATACATCAAATCCATATGCAACTACTTCTTCTGTTACTTTTGTTCCAACTCCTTTTCCCCACTGGGACTTATCTCCAATAAAAATAAAGTACTCTCCGCTGTGATTAAGCTTCGATAGACCACTTAGACCAGCATAGCCTATTAACTGCCCTGTTGTTTTTAAAAACACGCCGATATTGTAGACATTCTGTTCGACAAACAAACTTTCATACCAGGTATCTATTTGCTCTTTTGAGGTTAAGCGCTGAAAAAGACTCAACGAATATTTAATCGCTTCTTCATCGTTCAACCACATATAAAAATGCCTTACATCTTCTTTTGACAAAGGTTTTAATTCTATCATACTTGTTACTGTTGTATTTATATTGTATCGAATCGTCAAAGATATAGCTCATTCGCAAAAAAAGGATACTTTCTTCATTTATCTAAATAAAAAAAAGCCCCAACACAATGTGTTAGGGCTTTTAAGCTTATATAGCGAAAGGATTAGTTTCCTTTTTCCATTCTTTCTTTCAACTCAGCAAGAGCATCGATATCTCCTAAAGTTGTTTTTTCACTAGTATTTGCTGAAGTTTCAGCTGTTTTCACATTCTTCTCTTCTTCTTCGCGGAAGATAGCAGTATGTGAAGCTACAACTCTTTTGAATTCTTTATTGAACTCAATGATTTTGAACTCAGCTGCATCACCTTTTTTCAATTTCTTACCGTCTTCTTTTTCTAAGTGACGAGTTGGAATGAAAGCTACAACGTCTTCTTCGAATACTACAGTAGCTCCTTTGTCAACTAATTCAGAAATTTCACCATTGTGAACTGTACCTACTGCATAAGCATCTTCGTATTTATCCCATGGGTTAGCAGTTGTTTGTTTGTGTCCTAAAGATAATTTACGTCCTTCAACGTCTAACTCTAACACTACAACATCCAATTTATCCCCTACGTTTACAAACTCTGATGGGTGTTTGATTTTTTTCGTCCAAGATAAGTCAGAGATGTAGATTAATCCATCAATTCCTTCCTCTAATTCAACGAATACACCAAAGTTAGTAAAGTTACGAACGATACCTGAATGCTTAGATCCAACTGGATATTTAGATGTAATATCTGTCCAAGGATCTTGTGATAATTGTTTAATACCTAAAGACATTTTTCTTTCTTCTCTATCAAGAGTTAAGATAACTGCCTCTACTTCATCCCCAACTTTTACGAAATCTTGCGCTGAACGTAAGTGTGTAGACCAAGACATTTCAGAAACGTGGATTAAACCTTCAACACCTTCAGCAACTTCGATGAAAGCACCATAGTCAGCTAAAACAACTACCTTTCCTTTTACTTTATCTCCAACACTTAAGTTAGCATCTAAAGCATCCCAAGGGTGAGCGTAAAGTTGTTTTAAACCTAATTGAATTCTTGTTTTTTCGTCATCGAAATCTAAAATTACAACATTTAATTTTTGATCTAACTCTAACACCTCACTTGGGTGATTGATTCTTGACCAAGATAAATCTGTAATATGGATTAATCCGTCAACACCTCCTAAGTCAATGAATACTCCGTAAGAAGTAATGTTTTTAACAACACCTTCTAACACTTGACCTTTTTGTAATTGACCGATAATTTCTTTTTTCTGAACTTCGATATCTGCTTCGATAAGCGCTTTGTGAGATACAACAACGTTTTTGAATTCGTGGTTAATTTTAACTACTTTGAATTCCATTGTTTTGTTTACATACTGATCGTAATCACGAATAGGCTTAACATCGATTTGAGAACCTGGTAAGAATGCTTCGATTCCGAATACGTCAACGATCATACCTCCTTTAGTTCTACATTTCACGAAACCATTAACGATTTCTCCAGACTCATGTGCAGCAATAACTCTATCCCAAGCTTTGATTGTACGAGCTTTTCTGTGAGATAAAACTAATTGTCCGTATTTATCTTCTCTAACGTCGATTAATACTTCAACTTTGTCTCCTACTTTTAAGTTTGGATTGTAACGGAATTCGTTTAATGAAATAACACCCTCAGACTTAGCATTGATATCTACAATTGCGTCTCTGTCAGTGATTCTTACAACAACTCCCTCAACTACTTCCTCGTCATCTGTAGAAATAAAAGTTTTGTCTACTAAGCTTTCAAACTCTTTTAATTGTGCTTCATCAACCGCATCGATACCATTTTCATAGTTATCCCAATTAAAATCAGTTAAAAATTCTTCCTGTGTTTTGATGTTTTCAGACATATGCTGATAAAAAATTTGTATTCTGTATTATTTTGTTTCGTTACTCAGCAATAAAGAACAGAAGTGGTTTTACATATATAATGTTTTGACTCTTAGGGAAACTACGCTGATCTAAAAGCTGTGCAAAAGTACGATATTTTTTAATTGTAAAAAAAATATTTCTATGTTTTTTATAATCAAATAACTCGCCTTGAAAGTTTTACAAAAAAAAAGCTAGCGAATCGCTCCGCTAGCCTAATCAATTTTATAATAATGAAAAAAGAATTAATTACTCATATTTAATTGTTCTTCGTCTGGTGTGGATATTGCGCGCTTTTTAGAAAACGCACGTTTAAAGATTTTACTATCCTTGTAAAGATCCCAATTCATTAATCCAACACTTGCCAAAACAACAACTAATCCACCAATTTGAAGACTGGTGATAATATCATCGGTAAAGAAATAGCTCAACGCTACCGCCACTACCGGATTAACATATGCATACGTACTAACCTCTGTAACAGGTCTATTTTGAATCAACCAAATGTAAGACCCAAAGGCTAAAATCGATCCAAACGTAATTAAATACGCCAAAGAAAACCAGCCTGATGCAGAAATTTCATAGATATCAAATTGTGCATACTCGCCATTCAATAAAGCAACAATTGTGAACAACACTCCTGCAGTAATCATTTGCCAAGATGTTTTAACCATCACGTGTAAATCCTCTCCTTTGTCTTCATTTTTTGCTTTTGAATATTTGGAATATAACGATCCTACAGTCCAGGCGATTGATCCTAGAATCAATAAAACCATACAAAATATATTCAATAGTCGTTGACTCTCATCTCCCGCAATAGTAATCTGTTCTGCAAACAACATAATTACACCAACAAAACCAAGAATTAACCCTACTATAATAGGCAAACTTGAGAAATTTTGTTTCCATTGTGGTTTGTCTAAAATAATAAACCACAAGGCCGCTGCTGCTGCCATAATCGCGGCAATACCGCTAGACACGTGTTGTTCAGCCCAGATTAAAGCCCCCATATCAATAAAGAGCAATAAAAACCCCGTGATACAAGCTTGTTTTACTACCTGTTTATTAAAAATCTTGTAGCCACGCATTTTACAATAAGTCAATAAAATCATGCTGGCTGCAAAAAAACGCAAAGAACCTAAAACAAAGGGCGTAAAATCACTCAATGCTTTATGAATGAAAAAGAAAGTAGATCCCCATACAAAGTACACTACTAAATAGGCACCAAGTACTACTTTATTATTCGCTTGATTTGTAGCTACTGCTTTCATAACTATTCTAATGTATCTGGAATTATTAATTTATTATCTTCTTTTACTGTTTGTAAGACGATGATTGTTCTTGTTGAAATAATTCCATCTATTTTAGATAAAGAATTACGCATTAAATGAACAAGGGCAATCGAATCGGATGTTCTCACCTTTACAATATAACCATCATCCCCGGCTATATCGTGTACTTCTAGAACTTCTGGAATCTCAGCAAGAGCTTTTCCTGTATTTTCATCTCCAATGATTTCATCTACTTTAATAAAGATAAAAGAAAGCATCTTTTGATTAATCGCATTGGGATTCACTCGGGCATGATAAGCAACAATTGCATCCTTATGTTCGAGTTTCTTCACACGTTCTAATACAGCTGAAGGTGCCATACCAAGCTCACGAGCTAATTCAGAATTATTGATTCGAGCATTGTCTTGCATCATACGCAAGATCTTCAAATCAATTTCATCCAACTTATATTCCATTGTTTTCTAGTTTTACACGGCAAAGATAATACAAAAGAATAATATACGGAAATATTTAAAGTTTAATGAATATTATTCGGTAGTTAAATATTTGTAAACAAAAAAATTCTGGACTAAAATCAAATATTGAGGATTACTCAATAAAAAAAGATAAAAAAAACATATTTGATAATTATGTTTAATGAGTAGTAAAAAGTGAGTAGCGTGCTGACTTTTGTTGTTTGGCTTTCGGCTTTTGTACTTCGTTCGGTTTGTTGTTTGTGAGGATTGGGTGATATTGGGTGAGGATTAGGTGAGGTTAGGTGAGGAAAACACTCATCTCCCATTTCCCTTCTCTAGCGTAAACCGTTCACTGTCAACTGTAAACAAAAAAAGCCTGACTACTTGCGTAATCAGGCTTTTAAAAGAAGGGCGACGACATACTCTCCCACCATGTGGCAGTACCATCTGCGCTAGCGGGCTTAACTTCTCTGTTCGAAATGGG
>NZ_JBKFDO010000019.1:0-106500 GCF_046557355.1 Myroides sp. DW712 | reverse complement strand
AACTGAGCTACTTCCGCAGGTGATGATCTTTGAAAACTTTCATCAAGTTTTGGAGCGGAAGACGAGGCTCGAACTCGCGACAACCAGCTTGGAAGGCTGGAGCTCTACCAACTGAGCTACTTCCGCAATTGTGGATGCAAATATAAGGCATTTTTCAAATTTTACGCAAGAAATAAAAATATATTTTTTTTATCTATTTCATTTTTTTTTCTTTCTGCAGAATATCAATAAGATATCCTGTTTAAATCTTAGCTATTTTTTTTCTTATACAAAGACAGATTACCCTCCACCTCTACTTTTGTATGTTTTTTCTTATACAAGGAAGGATTATGATTATCCGCTCTCTTTACCTTCTTTTTCTGACGAACGGCGTTCACATTATTCAAATAGACGCTATTCAAGATTAGGATATTACTGAAAAAAAATGTATTTTATATGAGTACCCTTCCAAATATTTTTTCTAAAAAAGCTTATTTTTTACATTTTTATACCTAAAATTGGTGAAATAGAAAAATGATTTCCATTCCTCATGCCTTTTTAATAATGGAATTTCAGCTTATTTAGACGTCGTCTACATAATTTAAGAGAATTTTAAGTTTGTTTGGTTCGGAAAGAACAAAACTAACCCTATCTTTGCCCCGTATAATTATTATTAAGAGTTGTTTCCATAATGCAATACGATCAAAGATTAGTCGATTTGTTTCAAGACTTCTGTGCACATCATGAGGTAGTCTATAATTTCTCGCCACTTACGGCCCAGATTTACACCTACATCATGTTCAACAACAACAGAGACGGCGTAACATTTGACGAACTTGTAGAACGACTAAACGCCAGTAAAAGTTCGGTATCTACGAGTTTAAATTTACTAATCAGCAACAATCAGATTGAACATTTCAATAAAATTGACGAGCGGAAGCGCTTTTTTCGCTTAAACTCCAATTTTATTACTACGCGATTGGAGTTGATTAAGAATATGCTAGACCGAGAATCCACCTTAACCCTCAAGCTTAAAGGTTATGTTGAAGAAGGATTAGTCAACACCCACAACTGTCAAGCAAAGATGAAGCTCTACATTGAGCATTTAGAAAACAGTAAAATTCAGTTAACAAACACCATAGAAAAATTAAAAAGTACAAACCAGTAATTTATATGAAACGTTATTTGCATACTATCGTTCTTGGTTCTCTTTCGTCATTAGCCGTAATTTCTTGCGGTAAGAAAGAGCAAGCCCAAGGAGGGCAAGGTCCAATGCCATACAAAGTTGTTCAAGTTCCCACACAAGATGTTGTGGGTCATACTGCATACCCAACTACCCTACAAGGTAAAGTTACTAGTAGCGTCCGCGCAAAAATAACGGGATACATTCAGGAAGTATATGTAGATGAAGGAGCTTTAGTAAAAAAAGGACAACCCTTATTCCGTTTAGAGACCAATATTTTATCTCAAAATGCAGATGCCAGTAAAGCGGCTATTCGAACTGCTGAAGCGCAAGTAAATGTGGCACAAGTGAATATGGATAAATTAGTTCCTCTTGTTCAAAAGGGAATTGTAAGTAACATTCAGTTGGAAACAGCCAAAGCAAACTTAGCGAGTGCACAAAGTCAATTAGCTTCGGCTAAGGCAAACTACAACAGCGTAGTGGCTAATATTGATTTCTCTATTGTACGAAGCCCAATTGACGGAATTGTAGGATCTATCGCTTTCCGTGAAGGAGCGTTGATTTCACCTAGTGATCCTACAGCCTTGACTACCGTTTCTGACGATAGCGAAATATTTGCTTATTTCTCCATGAACGAAAAAGAATACTTTAATTTCTTAGAAAAAATTGAAGGTAATTCACTGAAAGAGAAATTAACTCATCTTCCAGAAGTAAAGTTGCAATTAGCCAATGGAGCTACTTACGCATATAGTGGTAAAATTGAAACCATTAGTGGTCAGATTAACACAGCTACTGGTACGGTACAAGTACGTGCAGCTTTCCCAAATAAGGATCGCATCTTGAGTACAGGAAACAGTGGTACCCTATTAATTCCACAAACGTATAGCGATGTTATGGTCATTCCAGAATCAGCTACGTTTGAGCAACAAGGGCAAATATATGTGTACAAAGTAGAAAATGACACGGTAAAATCAACGCCAATTGAGGTGATTGACCGTGTGAACAAATTAGCAGTTGTCAAATCAGGATTGGAAAAAGGACAAACAATTGTGGGTACAGGATTAGGTACGTTACGCAATGGTTCGGCAATTACGCCAACGCCTACTTCAATTGAGGAGATTAACAACTACAAATCAACATTCTAAACTATGTTAAAGACATTTATTGAAAGACCTGTTCTATCGACAGTTATTTCTATTCTAATAGTAATCTTAGGGGTGCTGGGATTAACCGCACTTCCTGTGACGCAATATCCTGATATTGCGCCTGCAACAGTACAGATTAACGCTAGTTATCCTGGTGCGAATGCTGAGACTGTGATGCAAAGTGTGATCATTCCGATTGAAGAGCAAGTAAACGGGGTAGAGAACATGGATTACATTACTTCTACGGCCAGTAATGATGGTAGTGCGAGTATTCAAGTAATCTTTAAACAAGGGGTAGACCCAGATATTGCAGCAGTAAACGTACAGAACCGTGTGGCACGTGCTACACCGCTTTTACCAGCAGAGGTAACGCGTTCTGGGGTAACGACACAAAAGCAACAGACCAGTGCGTTGATGTTCCTTTCGTTCTACTCTGAGAATCCAAACTACGATGCGATTTACATCCAAAACTACATGAACATCAACGTTATTCCAGAGTTGAAACGTGTAAGTGGGGTTGGAGATGCTCAAGCATTCGGTTCACGTAACTATTCGATGCGTATTTGGATTGAACCTTCAAAAATGAAAGCCTACGGCTTGGTACCTTCGGATGTTGTTCGCGTATTAAACGAACAAAGTTTGGAAGCTGCCGCTGGACAGTTGGGTGAAAACAATGCAGAAGCCTTCCAATATGTAATCAAATACAGTGGTAAATACAAAACACAAGAACAATATGAAAATATTGTTGTCAAGTCCCTAGCAAATGGACAAGTCTTACTACTGAAAGACGTCGCTAAAATTGAATTAGGAGCCATGTCTTATGTAGGGAACTCGGAACTAGATGGACACCCAGCGGTTGCTATGGCGATTTACCAAACGCCAGGATCAAACGCACAGGAAATTAACAAGCACTTACATGCTGAATTAGAAACACTAGCTAAAAACTTCCCAGAAGGAATTCACTATAAAGTATTGATGGATACCAACGAATTCTTGGATGCTTCCATTAGTAAAGTAGTTACTACATTAATTGAAGCGTTTATCTTAGTATTCTTTGTGGTATACATTTTCTTGCAAGATTTTAGATCGACGTTAATTCCGTTGATTGCGGTTCCTGTTTCGATTATCGGTACGTTCTTCTTCTTGAATGTTTTTGGATTCTCCTTAAACTTACTAACGCTATTCGCCTTAGTACTCGCCATTGGTATTGTGGTGGATGATGCCATCGTTGTGGTGGAGGCCGTCCACGCCAAGATGGAAGCAACAGGGGAAGATGCCTTAGAGGCAAGTAAGAACACGATGGATGAAATTTCTGGTGCGATTATCTCAATTACCCTAGTAATGGCCGCGGTATTTATTCCGGTAACCTTTATTAGTGGTCCAACAGGAGTATTCTATAAACAGTTCGGTATTACGTTAATTATTGCGATTTTAATTTCTGCGGTAAATGCCTTGACGTTGAGTCCTGCTTTATGTGCGGTATTCTTAAAACACCACGAAATTGACAACGGAAAAAGAAAGAATTTGCTCCAGCGTTTCTTTAGAGCCTTCAACATTGCCTTCAACAGCATTACAGAGCGTTATGGTAATTCTTTTAAATTATTACTGAAGCATAAATGGTTGACATTTGTTGTTTTACTTGTTTGTTTAGGTATTACCTACTATTCTGCAAAAACAATGCCTACAGGATTCGTACCAAACGAAGACCGTGGATTTATCATGGGTAACATTGAGTTACCAGCAGGTGCTTCCCAAGACCGTGTGGTTGCTATTCAGAGAGAATTCTCTAAAATTGTGCAACAAATTCCTGGAGTTGATGGGGTAACTGTAGTATCAGGATTCTCTTTCATCAACGGTCAAGGTTCGAACTACGGTATGGCGATGATTAAGTTGAAAGACTTTAAAGAAAGAAAAGCACCAGAGTTAGCTACTGACGTAGTAATTGGAAAATTATTCGGATTAGCAGCGACACAATTCCAAGACGCAAGAATGATTTTCTTCCAGCCACCAAGTATTCCTGGTTTCGGTATGTCTTCTGGTTTTGAGCTAAAATTATTAGATAAAACAGGAGGTTCATTGACGGATTTTGATGAAAAATCAAAAGAGTATTTAGGTGCGTTGATGCAGCGTCCAGAAATAATGTATGCGCAGTCCTCATTCAACACAAACTACGCCCAGTATGAATTAGATTTAAATGTAGCGAGAGCGAAAGAATCAGGAGTACTAGTAAGTGATATTTTCTCTGCTTTGCAGGGGTATATTGGAGGAATCTATGCGGCTGACTTTACACGTTTTGGTAAACAATTCCGTGTTATGGTTCAATCGTTACCTAAATATCGTTCCGATGTAAATAGCTTAAATGAGATTTATGTACGAACAGGGTCAGGGGATATGGCTCCTATCACGCAGTTTGTTAACTTAAACAAAGTGTATGGACCACAATCCATTAACCGTTACAACTTATTTACCTCTTCGAACATTACAGGAGCTCCAAAACCTGGCTTCAGTTCTGGGGATGCAATTAAGGCAGTTCAAGAAGTGGCTCAATCTAACTTGTCAGCAGGATATGGGATTGACTTTACGGGATTATCACGTGAGGAGATTAACGCAGGAAACCAAACGGTTCTTATTTTCTTCTTGTGTGTGGTATTCGTTTACTTCTTACTCTCTGCACAATACGAAAGTTATATGTTGCCATTTGCGGTAATCTTATCCCTACCAACAGGTATTATGGGAGCGTTCATTGCTCAAAAACTTGCGGGACTAGAGAATAACATTTACTTCCAGATTGCCCTGGTGATGCTCGTTGGACTACTCGCGAAGAACGCCATTTTGATTGTGGAATTCGCGGTTCAACGTAGAAGACATGGAGAAACCATTGTAGAATCAGCCATTAACGGAGCAAAAGCGCGTTTACGACCAATTCTGATGACGTCATTTGCGTTTATCTTAGGATTAATGCCTTTAGTATTTGCAGGTGGGGTTGGTTATATCGGAAACCGTTCCATTGGTACAGGTGCTGCATTTGGATTATTGATTGGTACAATCATTGGAGTATTTGTAATCCCAGTATTATACGCGATATTCCAATATCTTCAAGAGAAAATTAAACCAATTAAATTTGAAGAAATTAAGTCTGAATAACATGAAAAAACAATATATATACAGAGCAATTCCTGTTGCAATATTAGGACT
This sequence comes from Myroides sp. DW712, assembly GCF_046557355.1. Taxonomy (NCBI): domain Bacteria; kingdom Pseudomonadati; phylum Bacteroidota; class Flavobacteriia; order Flavobacteriales; family Flavobacteriaceae; genus Myroides; species Myroides sp. DW712. The sequence goes on along the minus strand of NZ_JBKFDO010000019.1, from coordinate 100,998 downwards.
TACCCTGCAATCTTGTATAGTTGCAAAGAAATACGATAGACCTGATGTTATTCAAGAGGAACAATATAGAGGTAGCAACACAGCAGACTCTCTTTCTATGGCAGCGATGTCATGGAAAGAGCTGTTCGCTGATCAAACCTTGATTCAACATATCCAAACCGGGTTAGATAACAACCTGGATATGTTAATTGCAATTGAAAACATCAACGCTGCCCATGCGTATATGCAGCAAGGAAAATGGGGCTTTGCTCCTACCTTAAATGTGGGTGCCAATTACACCCACAGCATTCAATCTAAAAATGGTCCTCAGGGAATCATGTATGGAGACAAACGCGTGAAAACGGATTTGTATGACATTACGGGTCAGTTTTCTTGGGAATTAGATGTTTGGGGAAAGCTTAGAAGTAATAAAAGAGCATTTGTCGCAAGTTATTTACAAACGGTATCGGCTCAACAGGCAGTAAAAACACAGCTAATTTCAACGATTGCTACAACGTATTTCCAACTTGTTGCTTTAGATAAACAAAAGGAAATCACAGAACTTACCATTGCCAACAGAAAGAATAGTTTGGAAACGATTCAGGCGTTGAAAGAATCTGGTCAAGTAGATGAGATTGCGGTGAAACAAACCCAAGCACAGTTGTACAACGCCCAAGCATTGTTGGTTGACTTGAATAACAATATCAAAATCACAGAAAATACTTTCAGTATTTTACTTGGACAAACACCAGGTGAGATCAAAAGAGAGAAACTGACCGATCAAAAAGTAAATGCTGATCTGACTGTAGGAGTGCCGATGCAATTATTAGCCAATCGCCCTGACGTTAGAGCAGCTGAATATGGTCTAGTTAACGCATTTGAAATGACGAATGTTGCCAGAGCCAACTTCTATCCTTCATTGCGCTTAACTGCAAATGGTGGGCTTCAAAGTCTTGATTTTGACGAATTATTTAATACAAACTCTTTATTTGCAAATTTAATCGGTGGGTTAACTCAACCCTTGTTAAACGGAAGACAAATTAGAACCCAACATCAAGTCGCTCAAACCAAAAAGGAACAAGCCTACTTGGGGTATAAAAAAGCAATCTTAACTGCTTCTAAAGAGGTTTCTGACGCGTTATATACGTATGAAAGTGCATCTGAAAAAATGGATTTAAAGAAAAAAGAATACGAAGCGTATCAATTAGCGACGGAATATTCAGAAGAGCTTTTAGTTCAAGGGATGGCCACTTATTTAGATGTATTAACAGCCAGAGAGAGTGCTCTTGCTGCTGAATTAAGCTACATCAACACCGAATTGACTCAATTAACTACTTTAGTACAATTGTATCGTTCATTAGGTGGTGGATTAGAATAAAACACATCAACACATCCATAGTTAAAGATAGCAGTAGGCATTTGTCTGCTGCTATTTTTTTTTGCTTCCTAGGTAATGGGCGGTAGTCTTCTTCGACATCCCTTGGAGAATGCTTCGAGAATACTAGGAAAACATGGCCTTTTGTCGAAGAAGTGTTGGAGCGAGGTTAAAGCAATCACGAAGGAGAGCCGATGCATTCATTTCGAAACTCCTTCCTTGGTTAGGGATAATTTTTCGCTTTTTTTGATGAAATCCTCCTTTACAAAACAAAATTTTATTTGATGCATAGCGGTAAAGATGTCACCAAATCCTCACCAAATCCTCACCAAATCCTTACCCATTTTTCTTATCTTTGAATTATGCGTTTACTACCTTTTCTCTTTCCACGGTATACTTGGCATAAATCCAAGGCTGATAAGGTGATCTACCTCACCTTTGACGACGGTCCCATCCCTGAAGTAACGGAATGGGTATTGGATGTCTTAGCTCAACATCAAGTGAAGGCTACATTTTTTTGTATTGGGGATAACATTAGAAAACATCCTGCTGTATACCAGCGTATTTTAAAGGAAAATCATCGAGTAGGTAATCATACCTTTCACCACCTCAAAGGGTGGAAAACTACAACTAAAGCGTATATTGACAATGTAACGTTATGCCAAACAGAAATGGCAAAACACGGCGTAGAAGCCGTAACTATATTTCGCCCACCCTATGGAAAAATAACAATGAAACAAGCGAATCAATTGTTACAACAGGGGTATGAAATTGTCATGTGGTCGATTATTACCAAAGATTATGAGGCGAACCTACGTCCACAACAATGCTTAGCGCGCACTATAAAAAAAATCAAACCAGGCAGTATTCTCGTTTTCCACGACAGCCTGAAAGCAGAGAAGAATATGAAGTACACCCTTCCTCTACTCCTTGAATATTTAAAAAAGCAAGGATATTCTTTTGCTACCTTATAACGTTTGAGTCACACTAAGTAAAGCCTCTGTTTCCATAACTCCTCCTTGTCTCCAAATCATAGCTCCTTTTTTGTACAGCAATAAGGTAGGAACTTTCTTAATTCGCAACGCTTCAATGAGTTCGTTGTTTTTAGCCACATCAATTTTAACGATGCGCAATTGATCCCCTCTAGCTGCTGCAACTTCATGAATGACAGTATCCATTGCGGTACAAGCTTCATTCCATTGAGCATAAAAATACACCAGTACAGGTACTTCTGCTGTTACTAAATCTCCAAATTTTGACATAAATCTTTCCGTTAGTGATTTTACTTGTTCTTTAACAACCTATTTTTACAAAAATATTATATTTTATCAAAACAAACTATTTTTTCTTGCGCAATTCTAGAACTGTTATTTCTGGCCAGATGCCCGTTCTCCCTTGATAGGCATGATAACCAAACCCGCGGTTGACGTAAATCATTTTTCCCATTTTTTCATAGAGTCCCGCCCATTGTTTATATACATACTGAATTGGGCTCCATTTGATAAAACCTGGAATTTCAATTCCGAACTGACTACCATGTGTATGTCCTGCAAGTGTTAGTTGAAAATTCTTTGGATGCTCTAACACTTTAGCCTCCCAATGGGAAGGATCATGTGATAGTAGTACTTTAAAATCGTTCGCCTCCACCCCTTTTGTTGCTTGATCTAAATCGCCGTATTTCATGAAATGTGCACGAGCTCCCCAGTTTTCCACTCCAACAATAACCAAGCTATCTTCTCCTTTTTTTAGGCGCACATGTTCGTTGCGCAAAAGCGTCATTCCAATTGCGGGGCTCAATGCACAAATGGCTTTGAAGTTGCGTTCTCTTTCTTCATCTGTTTCCCATTGAATATATTCTCCATAATCGTGGTTTCCTAAGATGGAGTAATTTCCAAAGGGATGTTGTTCTAATTTTTGAAACACCTCAAGCCAAGGCGTCATTTCAGCGGCTAGACTATTCACCAAATCACCCGTAAACAACAATAAATCTGATTTTTGTTGATTTACTAAATCAATGGCATATTCCAATTTTTCTTGATTGTCAAAACTACCTGAATGAATATCCGAAAGCTGGGTAATAGTAAACCCATCAAAGGCATCAGGCAAATCCTCAAAAGTTAAAACGTGTTTATATACTTGGAATTTATAGCGTCCGATAGTAATTCCATGTAAAACGGAAACAAAGGGAATAGCTGCGATTCCAAAGGCAATTTGCGTTATAAATTTTCTTCGTTCTGGAAGAAATCGATCTTTTTTGGTTATTCTTTCTCTTTTAAAATAGTGTACTATTCCACGGAGTACACGCACGAAATCTTCAAGAAGCAGTAATAGCGTGATTAACACTTTTGGCAGATACACCAAGATAACGAATGCTGCCGCTAACATGGACTGATGGTTTTGCCCCGATGCACGATCGAAACGCGAAAATCCATAAGCAATATAAGCCACGATTAAAACAGAACAAACAATATATAAGCGTCTAAAAAATTTATGGCGGGTTAGCTGTTTTACTGCTTGATACGTATATACTTCAATGAGCAGTAAAACAGGGAGTAAGAAAGCTAAATTCAACATAATATAAGCGATAAGTAACAAAGTTAGTTTTTTGTGTAACGTATCAAAATATCTTTAACAAAGATTAATAGCCTTACTGTAAAAACAAGCAGTTACACTGACTCAATAAAAAAAGCAAATACAAGGCTTTCGCTTGTATTTGCTTTTTTTATTCTGTATTGAGGTATATCACAATATGAAAACACTTAGGGTCTAGGATATCCCTTTACTGGAACTCCTTCAAAAACAGCTTTGAAACGCTTAGTAACATCCGTTTTTCTCACCATATCGACTTCTACTTTGTACGCTGTCGCCGATGTTTTGGCAATTCTAATTTCTCCATAATCAATATCCGTATCTAAATCTCCCGTTTGCTTGTTTTTAATTTGGAATGATTTTCCTACTTCATCTGCTCCTGGTCTTCCTAGACCTTGACTCGCGTTTCGGATGTAACGACCTTCTTTTAAGATATCCTCATCCGCTTGAGCGGCCGCAACGACAAATTGCACATCCCACTGATCATTAGACATATACAAATCGTAAGCGACCGTATGCCCTACTTCATCGCCAACGAAATTCATCTGCGTCATCACTTTTAATTCTTCATCCACTGGTGCTTCTGATTCATCTTTTGTCTTTACCTCTTCCTGAACGATTAGATGTGTATCTGAGGCAGAAATACCCGCTACATAAATAATATATTCCGTATTAGGTTTTGTGACTTTAGGTTTTAACGTACTCGGTCCATCTACCTTTATAATAGAAAATCCTTCTTCCATCACTTCTTCAGCAGTCATTTCTCTACCTTCCATTGCACTCTTTTCAACCACCATATAGCGCATTTTTACTGCTCCAGTTGGAGTTATTGTAAAAATAACGCGTTCATGCGTTGCGTCCACATCACTAATTATAAGGCTAATATCCAATGCTTTTTTTGTAGTGAAAGACACCCCTTTAGCGTCAAAAGTTATCACATCTTCTTTATTAATAGCTAAAGCATAAAGTACATACTCTTGTTCTGGTTCTAGTCCTTCAGCTACTTGTTCAGCTGTTGCATCTTCAACTACAACACCTTGTTCTTTTACTTGATCTACCGTTACTTCTACTCCTTTTTTCTCAATCAAATAATGTACCTTCTCTGCATGCGTAGTAGCTAACTTAAACGTCACTGATTCTTCTTCTACCGATACAATTTCAACTTTTATCGTTGCTTTTTCTGCCCCTTCGCTAGGCTCCTCTGGTCCTTCAGGTCCAGGGATTTCTATATCTACTTTTGTCAAATAATTGTGATCATCGCTAGAACAACTAACAGTTCCTATTAACCCCGCCGTTACCAAGGTTAAAACTCCTAATTTAAGGTGAATTTTTTTCATAAACTTATCATTTTTTATTAATAAACAACAGACAAGTCTATTAATAAAAATCCAATAAAACTAATTATTTACCAGAATAATGGTGTATTAATTAAAATAGCAGTATAAAAAAAATGAATTACATAAATAATAGATACAACAAAAAATGATGGGGGTAACTCAAATTCAGGAAGTCCTGTTGCATCAATTCTCACAGAGAAAAACAAAATCACTATCTTTGAAACTCATTCAGTATTAAATTAAACCATCAATCCATGGCTCAACAAAAACGTCTTTTTTTACTAGACGCCTATGCTTTAATATTTAGAGGGTATTATGCGCTTATTAAAAACCCTAGAATCAATTCAAAAGGATTAGATACCTCTGCTATTTTAGGATTTATGAATTCACTTTTAGATGTCATTAAAAGAGAAAATCCAGATCATCTAGCAGTTGCCTTTGACAATGGAGGGAGCAAAGACCGCTTAGCTATTTTTCCAGCATACAAAGCCAATCGCGATGTAACCCCCGAAGCAATTAAGATTGCTGTTCCGTATATCAAAGAGATCTTAAAAGCCATGCACATACCCATTATTGAAGTATCTGGTTTTGAGGCAGATGATTTAATTGGAACCATTTCCAAACAGGCTGAAAAGGAAGATTTTAAGGTATTCATGGTTACTCCAGACAAAGATTACGCCCAGCTAGTTTCGGACAATATTGTGATGTATCGACCTGCACGTATGGGGAACGGCATTGAAATTTGGGATGTAGAGCGAGTAAAAGAGAAATTTGAAGTTGATCATCCCGAACAGGTCATCGACTTTTTGGGGATGATGGGTGATGCAGTTGACAATATTCCTGGATTACCTGGGGTTGGAGAAAAAACAGCTAAAAAGTTCATCAAAGAATATGGTTCTATGGAGAATCTTTTAGCGCATACGCATGAACTAAAAGGCAAGATGAAAGAAAACATCGAAGCCAATAAAGAAAAAGGATTACTCTCTAAAAAATTAGCTACCATTATCTTGGATTGTCCTGTCACGTTTAATGCAGACAATTATATTTTAGAACAACCCGATGTAGAAAAAACAGATGCACTATTCATAGAACTGGAATTCCGAAGAATGAAGGAGCAATTTGACAAGATTTTTTCTTCAACAACAGCTCAACCTATTACTTCAACTACAAGTACAGCACCAACGACTACACAAGAAGAGCAATTTTCTTTGTTTGACACCGCAGAAGGCAGCAGTACCCAATCGCCTTATCAAACGTTGGAGAATACCCAACACGTCTATCAATTGGTCCAATCTCCTATGGCGATTCGCTTGTTGGCGCAGCAATTGATGCAACAAGCCAGCGTTTGTTTTGATACAGAAACCACAGGATTGGATCCATTGACTGCAGAATTGGTTGGCATTGCTTTTTCTTTTGACAAGGGAACGGCTTTTTACGTGCCTTTATCTTCAAACAAACTAGAGGTCTTAGAAACACTAGAACATTTTAGACCTTTCTTCGAATCCGAAAGCATTGAAAAAATTGGTCAAAACTTAAAATACGACATTAAAGTTTTAAAACAATACGATATACAGGTGAACCATCCCCTGTTTGATACCATGATTGCGCATTATTTGATTAATCCAGACATGCGTCACAACATGGATGTATTAGCAGAAACTTATTTAAACTATACGCCACAGCCCATCGAATCTCTCATTGGAAAAAAAGGTAAAAACCAAAAATCGATGCGCGAAGTGGAGGTTGAACTAACCAAAGAATACGCAGGGGAAGACGCGGACGTTACCTTCCAATTGAAACAAGTTTTCTTGCCCGAATTAGAAGCAACGCAAACAGCCCAATTATTCAAAGAGATTGAAATTCCTTTAGTTTCTGTCTTGGCCGATATGGAAAATGAAGGGATTCGCTTAGATGTACATTTCTTAGAGTCTTTATCAACGACCTTAGACAGTGACATCAAACAACTGGAGCAAGCGATATACGAAACTGCAGGAGAGACCTTTAACCTAGCTTCTCCCAAACAGTTAGGGGATATTTTATTCGAAAAAATGCAGATTGGTGGGTCAAAACCCAAGAAAACAAAAACGGGACAATATGCAACGGGAGAAGAAATATTAAGTGATTTGGCCTCCAAACATGCGATTGTTCAAGATATTTTAAATTGGCGTCAATTGATTAAGTTGCAAAATACCTATGTAGATGCTTTGCCAAAACAAATCAATCCCGTGACCAATCGCGTGCATACCGAATACATGCAAGCGGTAGCCGCTACGGGACGCTTGAGTTCAAATAACCCCAACTTACAAAATATTCCGATTCGCACAGCACGCGGTCGATTAGTCCGCAAAGCTTTTGTAGCCCGTGACGAAAATTACGTCCTACTCGCAGCGGATTACTCTCAAATTGAGTTGCGTATTATTGCTGCTTTGAGTGAAGAACCCAATATGATTGAGTCCTTCAAAAACGGCGAAGATATTCACCGCTCAACAGCGGCACGCGTTTTCAATGTTCCTCTAGAGGAAGTAACCAAAGAACAAAGAAGTCATGCCAAAACCGTTAACTTCGGTATTATCTATGGTGTGTCTGCTTTTGGATTGAGTAATCAGACTAACTTATCTCGTGCGGAAAGCAAAGAATTAATTGATACCTACTACGAAACATACCCAAGGCTAAAAGATTATATCGCAAAACAAATCGAATTCGCCAGAGAAAATGGGTATGTCCAAACTATTTTAGGTCGAAGACGATATTTAAAAGACATACACTCTCAAAATGCAGTGGTCCGCAGTGCAGCAGAACGAAATGCAGTGAATGCTCCTATTCAAGGAAGCGCCGCTGATATCATCAAAATTGCCATGATTGCCATTCACAAACGACTCGTTCAGGAACAATGGAAATCTAAAATGTTGCTACAAGTACACGATGAGTTGGTGTTTGATGCACACAAAGAAGAACTTGAAGCCTTAAAAACCATGGTAAAACAAGAAATGGAAAGTGCCTTTACGTTAGCAGTTCCTTTAGTTGTTGACTTGGGTGTAGGTGAAAACTGGCTAGAAGCACATTAATGGTGATGCGTAATAGGTGATGCGTGAATTTCTGAACTAAATTATTTTTACGATATAAAAGAGGCTGTCTATACAAAGGCAACCTCTTTTTTGTGCTTTGTTGTTTATTTTTTTGGGTTTTGAACAAAACGGATTTCCACACCCTCCTACACCAAACCTCACCAAATCACACCAAATCACACCAAACCACAACCAACCTCACCCAACCCCAACCAACCAAACCAACCAAACCAAGACGGATTTCCATCCGCTTCTATACCATTCACAAAAAACTCGTACTTTTGCGTCCAATACATTGATTACATGAAAAAAGCGATAGGAAAATTAATGTTGGCTGTCACAGGATGGAAACTAGTGGTTCACGACGAATCGTTCAAGCAAGAAAAGAAAAGCATACTCATTTGTGTACCTCACACAACTAACTGGGATTTCTACTATAGTTTGGCTTGTTTTTGGGTGTTGGGTATGCCCTTTAAAATTTTCATTAAAGACTATTACACCAAATCGTGGTTTGGTTTTTTCTTTAAAGCGATTGGCTGTATAGGCGTAGACCGTACAAAGAGTCAGAACTTAGTGGAATACGCCGTACAAATCATTGAAGAAGCGGATGAAATTGCTTTGATTAATACCCCAGAGGGAACCCGTTCATTTTCGCCTAAATGGAAACAAGGATTTTATCACATTGCCAAACAGACAAACATACCGATTGCCCTATGCTATGCCGATTACAAGAAGAAACAATGCGGGATAATGAAGTTAGTGAAAGTCGATACTAAATCTTTTGAGGGATTGCTCGATGAAATTGCGCCCTACTATAGTCCAAAAATGGCAAAATACCCGGAAAATTACAATCCAAAACTCTACTAATCTCTTTCATCACACAATGAAAAAAATTTGTATTCTATTCTTTTGTTCTTTACTATTTCTACAGTGTACAAGCATAAAACCTAAACACGACCAGACCATCCTTGCGTTACAACTTTGTGCGCTTTATGGTTCCGATCAGAGCATACGTTCCAAGACCTTTGCACAAAAGAACAGGGAGCTCTTACCCCTTCTTGATTCAATTAACTTTTCAAAACTAGTCACCTTTGTTCAAACTCACGGTATGCCGAATGAACAATTACTAGGTACTTCGAATTACCATGTTGAATGTGTAAAACTTGCAGCTTTTTCTATTCTCTTACACAATCCAGACAAACTCATACAGAATGAAACTTATTATACGGTATTCTTAAACGAAGTACACGCAAGACGCATGAAACCTGAAGTTTTTGCTTTGCTTATCGACAAGTACTATTGGTCAAGAGGAGAGCACTTGGTTTATGGCAGTCAATTTGGGGCTCCTTGTATGGATGACAAAGCGTTAGTTAACCAACGAAGAAAGGTCTTAGGACTAGGAGAATTAGAGGACACGGCGTTCAAAATATGCGAATAAGTGGATAATTTTAAAAAGATATCTTTTATAGGATCGGCTTTTGGACAATAATAGCGTAAAAAAAAGAGCAAGCTCCTTACTTCAAACAAATTACAAATCAGCGATTTAATAGCAAATAAAAGCAAAAAACAGTCCAATGAATTTGTATAATAAAAGAAATTATGTAATTTTGCACTCCCTTAATTGGGAATGGAATGTTTAATTAAATACAAAATTATTGTGGAAAGTTTAAGCTACAAGACTGTATCAGCAAACAAAGCGACTGTTCAAAAAGAATGGTTAGTTGTAGATGCTGAAGGCCAAAATTTGGGTCGTCTTGCTTCTAAAGTGGCAACACTTTTAAGAGGTAAGCACAAGACAAATTACACGCCGCACGTAGACTGTGGAGACAACGTAATCGTGATCAACGCAGAAAAAATCAACCTAACGGGGAACAAATTAGATGACAAGACTTACATCCGTCACACAGGTTACCCAGGAGGACAAAGATCTTTAACTGCTAAAGTAATGCAACAAAAAAATCCTGCATTATTAGTAGAGAAAGCAATCAAAGGGATGTTGCCTAAGAACAAATTAGGAGCACAATTATTCCGTAATTTAAATGTTAATGTAGGCGCTGAGCACAAACATGGAGCTCAACAACCTAAAGCCGTTAATTTAAACGAAGTTAAGTAATGGGAGTTATTCACAAAATCGGTAGAAGAAAGACCGCTGTTGCTCGTGTTTATGTTTCAGAAGGAACAGGAAACATTACAGTAAACAAAAAAGATTTTAAAATTTATTTCCCTACAGGTACATTACAGTACAAAGTATTACAGCCTCTTACACTTACAGAGAACGCTGAGAACTTTGACATCAAAGTAAATGTATATGGTGGAGGAACTACAGGACAAGCTGAGGCAGTGCGTATGGCAATTGCAAGAGCGATGTGCGAAATTGATGTTGAAAACAGAGCAGTTCTTAAACCAGAAGGCTTATTGACTCGTGACCCTCGTATGGTTGAGCGTAAGAAATTCGGTCAGAAGAAAGCTCGTAAGAGATTCCAATTCTCTAAACGTTAATATTTATTTATTATTAAAAAATCTAGGTTTTTGTTGCGCACTTGCATTTTTTGTAAGAAGTAGTTTAGCATCTAAATGGTTGAGACCGAGTAATCGCTACTGAATCATTGCTAAAGTAACAGAACGTAAACTATTAGAAAATGGCAAACAAAGTAGAAGTTAAAGAATTACTAGAAGCAGGTGTTCATTTCGGACACATGACTAGAAAATGGGATCCAAACATGGCTCCTTACATCTATATGGAGCGTAATGGTATTCACATTATCAATCTATATAAAACTGCAGCTAAAATTGAAGAAGCAAATGAAGCTTTGAAAAAAATTGCTGCATCAGGAAGAAAAATCCTTTTCGTTGCTACAAAAAAGCAAGCGAAAGACATCGTAGCTGAAAAAGCAGCTGCAGCTAACATGCCTTACATCACAGAAAGATGGCCAGGTGGTATGTTAACAAACTTCGTTACTATCCGTAAAGCGGTTAAGAAAATGGCTTCTATTGATAGAATGAAAAAAGACGGTACATTTATGACGCTTTCTAAGAAAGAGCGTTTACAAGTTGAGCGTCTTCGTGCAAAATTAGAGAAAAACTTAGGTTCTATTGCTGATATGACTCGTCTACCAGCTGCTCTATTTGTTGTAGATATCAAAGCTGAACACATTGCGATTAAAGAAGCACAAAAATTAAACATTCCGATCTTCGCTATGGTGGATACGAACTCTGACCCACGTCAGGTTGAATACGTAATTCCAGCAAACGATGATGCTTCTAAATCAATCGATAAAATTTTATCTTTAGTTACTGCTGCAATTATCGAAGGTAATGCAGAACGTAAAACTGAAAAAGAAGAGGCACCAGCTGTAAAAGCAGATGCTGAAGCTAAAGCATAATTTTTTAACAATATCATAAAGTCGTTATGCTGATGGATGTTTACCTTTGTATACAACTGTCCGTAACGACTTTTTTTAATTTATTAACTCTATAAAGATTACTACAATGGCAAATATTACTGCTGCAGACGTAAACAAGCTAAGACAACAAACAGGTGCCGGAATGATGGACTGTAAAAAAGCTTTAGTTGAGGCTGAAGGAGATTTCGATAAAGCAATCGAAGTTTTACGTAAAAAAGGACAAAAAGTTGCTGCTAACCGTTCTGACCGTGAGTCATCAGAAGGAGCTGCTGTAGCTTTCGTTAACGCTGACAAAACTAGAGGTGTTGTTATCACATTAAACTGTGAAACTGACTTCGTAGGTAAAAACGAAGGTTTCCAAGCATTAGCAAAAGAATTAGCTGAAAAAGCAATCAACTTCAATACAAAAGAAGAATTCTTAGCTTCAGCATACAATGCTGAAATGACAATTGCTGACAAATGTATCGAGCAAACTGGAGTTATCGGAGAGAAAATCGAAATCGGTTCTTTCGAAGTATTAGATGGAGCTTTCATCGGTTCTTATGTACACGGTAACAAAATTGCTGCTATCACAGCTTTATCTTCAGCAGTAGCTAAAGCAGAAGAAATCGCAAAAGACGTTTCTATGCAAGTTGCTTCAATGGGTGCTGAGACATTATCTTACAAAGATTTTGACGCAGATTTCATCGCGAAAGAAACAGAAGCTCGTATCGCAGTTATCGTAAAAGAAAACGAAGAATTAGTACGTTTAGGTAAAACACTTAAAAATGTACCTCAATATATTTCTTACGCTCAACTTACTGAAGAAGTATTGAAACAAGCGGAAGAAGATGCTAAAGCTGAATTAAAAGCTGAAGGTAAACCTGAAAACATCTGGGATAGAATCTTACCTGGAAAAGTTGCTCGTTTCATCAGTGATAATACAACTTTAGACCAAGAGAAAGCATTATTAGACCAAAACTTCATCAAAGATGAATCTAAAAAAGTGTCTGACTATGTACAAGCTTTTGGTGTTGAGATCACAGGATTCAAAAGAGCTACATTAGGATAATATTTTTCCTAAAAAAATTAAATATTCAAACCTCAAGCATTTTGTTTGAGGTTTTTTTATTTATTTTCGTATTTTTAAACAAAAAAACATGAAACTCATTAAGAACAGTTTACTATTACAAATTGTAATCGCTATTGCCTTAGGAACCTATTTAGGTGATCTTCTACCATTGGGTATGAGTCGAATTTTTAGCACTTTCAATGCTATCTTCGGGAATTTTTTAAATTTTATCATTCCGTTGATTATCGTGGGATTAATTATTCCAGCCATTGGCAATATTGGCAAAGAAGCAGGTAAGCTATTGCTCCTTACCACAGGATTAGCTTATGGCTCTACCCTACTCGCTGGTTTTAGTTCGTATACTGTTTCTATTAGCATCTTTCCACAATTACTTAAAAATCAATCAGCTAAGCTAGCCATTGAAGCTGAAAACGTGCTCACTCCTTATTTCACTATTGAAATTCCAGCATTATTTGATGTGATGAGTGCTTTAGTATTGGCTTTTATCGTGGGGATTTGTCTTTCAAAAGGTCCTTTTACGCATTTAAAAGGGGTTTTTAACGAGTTTCAATCTATTGTTATGTCTATTATAGAAAAGGTTATTATTCCTTTCTTACCACTCTTTATTTTCGGTGTATTTTTAAATATGTCGTATAGTGGTCAAGTCTTTGTTGTTTTGGAAACCTTTTTGAAGATTATCGGGGTTATTTTTGCCCTTCATATTGTATTCCTTGTATTTCAATACTGCATTGCTGGTTGGGTAGTCAAGAGAAACCCGTTTTTGCTGATGAAACGCATGCTACCCGCTTACTTTACTGCTTTGGGGACGCAATCTTCAGCAGCAACAATTCCCGTCACCTTAGAATCAACCCTAAAAAATGATGTCAACCCTAAAATAGCGGGTTTTGTGATCCCTCTGTGCGCAACCATTCACTTAGCAGGAAGCACACTAAAAATTGTTGCATGTGCCATTGCCTTAATGCTGATTCAACATACACCTATTGATCCGCTAGCCATGATTGGTTTTATCTTCATGCTTGGTGTCACTATGATTGCCGCTCCAGGGGTCCCTGGAGGAGCAATTATGGCCGCTTTAGGGGTTTTACAATCGATATTAGGTTTTGACACGGATCAACAAACCTTGATGATTGCACTCTATGTCGCTATGGATAGTTTTGGAACTGCGTGTAACGTTATGGGGGATGGTGCGATTGCACTAATTGTAGATAAGATAGGTATGGAAACCGATGATGTAGCAGCAGAACACTAATTAACTAAAAATCATATAGATACAAAAAAAGTCAGAAGCAATCTTCTGACTTTTTTTGTATCGTATTTCCATCAGCCTTATACATACAAAATGTAGGAGGCCTACAATTGCAAGCACAAACATCTGATATACTGATTCCACCTCTATCATATTGCAACTGCAAAAACACTTCTTTTTTTAAAGTACAACATAAAACAACAATACTTTAAATTCCCTTTTTACTTTGGTTTCTTTGTTGGACGTACAATGCGTATTTCTTGGTCATTTTTTTATAATAATATCCATTCATCGCCCACATCAATGGGCCGTAAATCACAATTCCTCCCAAGATCCAAATACCAAAAGCCAAGGTTAATCTAGACCACGTTAAGAGATAATTTGTCTCTAAGAAATAAGTCAATCCTTCAACAAAAATCAGCATGATCAAACCAAAAACACCGCCTTCTAGAAGACAATACTTGAGGCGTCCCTTTTTCCTTCTCCTCTCCCAATCAGTCATAAATTTCAGCTCTGATCTTTTCATAAGTTGTTCATTTTTAGTCGAATTTAACATTTTAAACGAAATAATCCAACATTTGCTTCCTATAAAATAATCCTTATATTTGCCTTCAACTTTAGGGGTGTCTACATTGTGTAGGCTGAGATTTTACCCTTTGAACCTGATCTAGTTCATACTAGCGTAGGGAAAAGTAAGATGACTTCATTTGGTACATCCTGTACTGCTGTGTAGCCATTCCTAAAGTTATGTACTAAATACAACAGGGAATGGAACTACAAATCAACAATCAAAAAATTCACTTGGCACAATCGGAAGTAAGTATTCAATTGCTGCTTGACCTCCATTGGTCTACGCCACAAAAAGGCATTGCTGTTGCAGTCAATGCTCAAGTTATTGCTAAAGCCGACTGGGAGACGTATCTTTTATCGGAAGCAGATGACATTTTAATTATCACAGCTACCCAAGGCGGTTGATTCCATTTCAACATAAAAACTACAACCTGTAATTAAATAACTGAACATGGAACAACACGAAAAAATTTCACAAACCCCTTTTCCTAATTCGAAAAAAATTTATGTTGAGGGAACCTTATTTCCTATTCGCGTAGCGATGCGCGAAATTACACTGAGTGATACCAAACTCAGTCAAGGTGGAACAGAAAAAAACCCTCCCGTAACGGTGTATGATACCTCAGGTGCGTATACGGATGAGCAATTGGATATCAACATTAAAAAGGGATTGCCACGTCTGCGTGAATCTTGGATCACTGATAGAGCAGATGTCGTTGTATTGGATCAACTGACTTCAGTCTATGGACAAAAAAGAGCCGAAGATCCTACATTGGCGCACTTGCGCTTTGAATTTACCCACAAGCCCAAAGTGGCCAAAGCGGGCAAAAATGTTACTCAATTACACTATGCTAAACAAGGGATTATCACAGCAGAGATGGAATATGTTGCAATACGCGAAAATCAGCGTATTGCTGAACTAGAAAAGGTATCGCCTGCTCTAAAACAGCAACATGCAGGACATAGCTTTGGAGCAAATACACCTAAAAATTATATCACACCAGCATTTGTGCGTGATGAAATTGCTGCGGGACGTGCCATTATTCCAAACAATATTAATCACCCAGAAAGCGAACCAATGATTATTGGTCGCAATTTTTTAGTGAAGATCAATGCCAATATCGGCAACAGTGCGGTAACCTCAACCATTGAAGAGGAAGTAGAAAAGGCGGTTTGGGCGTGTCGCTGGGGTGCCGATACGATTATGGATTTATCCACTGGTAAAAACATACACGAAACGAGGGAATGGATTATTCGCAATTCTCCTGTGCCGATTGGAACCGTACCGATTTACCAGGCCTTAGAAAAAGTAAAAGGCGTAGCCGAAGATTTAACCTGGGATATTTTCAGAGATACGTTGATAGAACAAGCTGAACAAGGCGTATCCTATTTCACCATTCACGCAGGTGTACTCTTGCGCTACATTCACCTAACCGCTCAACGCGTTACAGGCATTGTCTCTCGAGGTGGATCCATTATGGCAAAATGGTGCTTGTTTCACCACCAAGAAAACTTTTTATATACGCACTTTGACGAGATCTGTCAAATCATGAAGCAATATGACATTGCTTTTTCATTAGGCGATGGCTTACGACCTGGCTCAATTGCCGATGCCAATGATGCTGCCCAATTTGCAGAATTAGAAACCTTAGGTGAGCTGACGAAAATTGCTTGGAAGCACGATGTTCAAGTCATGATTGAAGGACCAGGACACGTGCCTATGCATCTCATCAAGGAAAATATGGAAAAACAACTACGCGATTGTGGTGAAGCACCTTTTTATACTTTAGGACCGTTAACTACAGACATTGCTCCTGGCTACGACCACATTACCTCTGCCATTGGCGCGGCAATGATTGGTTGGTATGGAACGGCCATGTTGTGTTATGTAACACCTAAAGAACATTTAGGCTTGCCCAATAAAAAGGATGTAAAAGACGGCGTGATTACCTATAAATTGGCGGCTCATGCTGCGGATTTAGCCAAGGGACACCCAGGAGTTCAATACCGAGATAATGCCTTGAGCAAAGCGCGCTTTGAGTTCCGTTGGGAGGATCAATTCAATCTATCCTTAGATCCTGATACGGCACGAGAATTTCACGATGAGACCCTACCAGCAGACGCCGCTAAAGTCGCGCATTTCTGTTCGATGTGTGGACCTAAATTCTGTTCGATGAAAATCTCCCAAGAAATTCGCGATTCAGCCGAGCAAGGAATGAAAGAAATGGCAGAAGAGTTTATCAAAGCAGGAAAAGAAATCTATTTGTAAAATGGTTGTGATTACTCCTGAATATAATCACCCAAAAGAACTAAGCCTCGCCAATGAAATGTTGGCTAGAGGCTTGCCTCTTTTGCATATTCGAAAGCCTTATTGGACATTTGAACAGCTGGAACATTGGGTGGAAAAGATTAGTTATCAACATCAAGATCGCTTGGTTATTCACATTCCAACTCCAGTTATCAACAATTGTTTGAAAGTTTTTAAACAATATAGTCGACTTATCAACAGCATAAAGGCTCAATACGCCCACTTATCAACAGAAAATTGTTCACTTGTTAATAACTACATGTCAGAACTGCCCTATTTGTCAACAAGTGTTCATAACTCTACCGAAAGTAAACAGTTATCAACAAGGCATCGACGCGCATTTCTCAGTCCTGTTTTTACGAGTATCTCAAAGCGCGGTTATCATCCGACTATTGATTGGACGTCAATTTTACAAGCGTGGGAATTCCCTTGGATTCAAACGGTGGCACTCGGAGGAATTACACCGGAGTATATTCCGATCATCCAAGCCCAAGGCTTTGACGATTTTGCTGTACTAGGCGCCATTTGGCAAGCCCAAGAACCTTTAAAAATTTTTGATTTATGCCACAACCAAGACCATTTATTCTTTCCCTAGCGGGTTTTGACCCCTCTGGAGGAGCAGGTATTATAGCCGATATGAAAACCTTTGAAAACCACCAGGTATATGGGATTGGGGTTCTCACAGCCAATACAATACAAACTGAAGACTCCTTTATTGACATTCGATGGGAAAAACGAGACTATATCCTTCATCAGCTGGAAAACATCCTTCAACGCTATCAACCACAAGTTATTAAAGTTGGCATTGTAGCATCTGGAATTGAACTATTACACTACATCGATGTGATAAAACGCTATACTCCCCAAGCGTTTATCGTTTGGGATCCCGTTTTGCGTTCTAGTACACAGTTTGATTTTACAGCACATATAGACCAGCCAACCCTGCTGAGCATTCTCAACCAAATTGACCTCGTCACACCCAATTATATGGAGATAGATCGATTAATTACTACCCGTGCTACTCCTATAGAAAAGGCGGAGTCTCTTCGTGGGGTTTGTGCTGTTTTGCTCAAAGGAGGTCATCACCCCAAAACCAAAGCAATGGACCAACTGTTTACTGCAGAAGAAATTCATACGTTTTATCCGCAACAAGTTTTCTCTTCTACCAAACATGGTACCGGTTGTATCTTATCCGCTGCGATTGGGAGTTATATCGCCTTAGAGTATCCCTTGTTTCAAGCGGTACGCAAAGCGAAAAAATACGTGGAGCACATTCTTTCTTCTAATTCATCTTTACTTGCCTATCATGTTTAATCCTATTCAATACATCAGTCAGGGCGATACCCCTCAAGAGCAATTGTATCACATCGAATCTGTTTTAGATGCAGGGCAACAATGGATTCAATTTCGATTTAAAGATACGCTCTCCTCTATTCGTTGGAAAACCGCAGAACAGGTTAAAAAATTATGTATTCCTTATAAGGCCACGTTAATCATCAACGATGATGTTGACTTAGCTTTGGCTATTGAAGCCGATGGCGTTCATCTTGGGTTGCAAGATTTGTCCGTTACACAAGCTAGGCGAATGCTTCCTCATCAGATTATAGGAGGAACAGCCAACACTTTACAGGACGTCCAACAACGCATCGTTGAATCTTGTGATTATATTGGACTCGGACCGTTGCGCTATACACCAACCAAAAAAAAACTAAGTTCCTTATTGGGGTTTGAGGGATATCAACAACTCCTCACCGCATTAACCCCGAAAGAGAGGCGAACACCTCTTATAGCCATTGGTGGCATAACGTTGGAAGATGTTCCCATACTCCAGCAACTAGGCCTATCGGGTATTGCAGTATCGAATTTACTTCATCAAGCCCCAGACCCTCATCAAATAATACAACAACTCCAAACCTATTATCTATGAAACCTCTACAACTTGGTGATAAAACCTTTCAATCTCGATTATTCGTAGGCAGTGGTAAATACGGCTCCAATACCTTAATGGAAGCCGCTACCTTAGCCAGTGGATCCGAATTTATTACTGTTGCGTTAAAGCGCTTGGATTTACTACAAGAAACCCCTGCCATGTTGACTCATTTGAGACATCCGCATTTGGCTTTACTACCCAATACCTCTGGAGCTAGAAATGCAAAAGAAGCTATTCTTGCTGCTCAATTGGCTCGTGAAGCCTTAGAAACCAATTGGATTAAAGTCGAAATTCACCCTGATCCTAAATATTTATTGCCTGATCCCATTGAAACGTTGGTAGCAACAGCAGAACTAGCCAAACAAGGTTTTTACGTCTTGCCTTATATCCATGCAGACCCTGTCTTGTGCAAACGATTAGAAGAAGTTGGCACTACTGCTGTCATGCCTTTAGGTTCGCCAATCGGGACCAATAAAGGATTAAAAACGTTAGATTTTTTAGAAATTATCATTGAAAATAGTCGTGTTCCCGTTATTGTAGATGCGGGTATTGGTGCTCCTTCTGATGCTGCAAAAGCTATGGAACTTGGAGCGGATGCCGTTTTAGTCAATACCGCTATTGCCGTAGCTGGAAACCCTATACAAATGGCTGAGGCCTTTAAACTAGCCGTTCAAGCAGGAAGAATGGCCTATGAATCAAAATTAGGTTTGATTCAACCCCATGCCCAAGCTTCTAGTCCACTTACCTCTTTTTTATACCAATAACCAATGACTTTTTACGACTTATATCAATCCTATTCCTGGGACAGCATCAAACAACAAATTGAATCCACTACTACAGCAGAAGTGAAACAAAGTTTATATCGTCCCAAGAAAGATTTAGTTGATTTTATGCATCTCATTTCGCCCGCCGCTCGTCCTTTTTTGGAGCAAATGGCACAAATGAGTCAGGAATTAACGCATAAGCGCTTTGGCAAAACCATTCAGCTGTATGCCCCCATGTATTTAAGCAATGAGTGTCACAATATTTGTACCTATTGTGGATTTAGTTTAGACAATAAAATCAAACGAAAAACCTTAACACCTAGTGAAATAGAACAAGAAATCCACCTGCTCAAACAGCAAGGCTATGATCACATTTTGTTGGTCACTGGAGAAGCCAATCACACGGTGAACCTAGCGTATTTTGAACGCGCGATTCAACAAATCCGCCAACAGTTTTCGATGCTTTCTATTGAGGTACAACCTTTGGAGCAAGACGAATATGAAGTATTGGCTCAACTAGGGGTATATGCGGTTTTGGTGTATCAAGAAACCTATCACGAGGCTGTATATAAACACTATCATCCCAAGGGAAAGAAATCGAATTTTCGCTACCGCCTAGAAACCCCCGATCGCATTGGACAGGCAGGCATACACAAAATTGGATTGGGTGTTTTATTGGGACTTGAAGATTGGCGTGTGGATAGTTTTTTTACCGCTTTACACCTCGATTACCTTCAAAAGAAATATTGGCAAACCAAGTACTCTATTTCCTTTCCTCGGCTTCGTCCTGCTGAGGGAAATGTTGAACCCAACTTCATCATGGAGGATATAGATTTATTGCAACTGATGTTTGCCTATCGCCTTTGGAATGAAGATATTGAGTTATCGATTTCCACGCGAGAGAGCGAGCACTTTCGAAATAACGTCATTGGACTAGGGGTTACTGCTATGAGTGCGGGTTCCAAAACCAACCCAGGCGGATATAGCGTAGACCAAGGTTCTCTAGCCCAATTTGATATTTGCGACAATCGCTCCACCGAAGTTATAGCAGCTCTGATTCGCTCCAAAGGCTACGAAGCGGTTTGGACGGATTGGAATCACAGTTACGCTCATTTTTCACGAAAAGAATAAACCATGTTAGAAATACACGATTTTTTGCGCTACAGTCGCCCGATGAGTTTAGCAGAAGTTGGCACAACAGGACAACTTAAACTAAAAGAAGCCAAGGTACTCGTTATTGGAGCAGGTGGGTTAGGTTCACCCATTTTGACGTATTTAGCTGCCTCGGGTATTGGGCATTTGGGTGTTATTGACTTTGATCGCGTAGAAGTACACAATTTACACCGTCAAATTCTCTTTACCGAAAGCGATATTGGACAATACAAGGTAGCTTGTGCGGCCAAACGCATCCAACAGCTCAATCCTCATCTTGTTTTTTATCCCTACCAAGAGCGATTAACTGCGACCAACAGTGAAGCTATATTTTCTTCTTTTAACTATATCGTAGATGGAACTGACAATTTTGAAACGCGTTATCTTGTCAATGATATATGTGTGAAATTGAACAAAACACTGATTTATGGGACTATTTTAGGTTTTCAAGGACAACTAGCTGTATTTAATCACAAAGGATCGAAACATTTACGGGCAATTTTCCCAGAACCTCCAAATCCCAAAGACGTACCCAATTGTAGTTTACATGGGGTATTGGGTACTTTTCCTGGTATTATTGGCACGATGATGGCTCAAGAAACCATCAAAGTAATTTTAGATCTTCACCCCTTACACAATCAGTTGTTACTGATTGACACTTTACATTGGAACATTCAAGCGGTAAACTTTTAGCGCTTGAATGATTCTATATGTTTAGGTATTCCATATAAGCTTCGCGAGGAATTTCAATTGCCCCGAGTAAGGCTAAATGAGGATTATACACTTGACAATCTAATAATCGATAATTTTCTTTTGCAAGTTTTTCAATCAAACGATGAAAAGCTATTTTACTAGCATTAGATACCAAAGAGAACATACTTTCCCCGCAAAACACACCGCTGCCGACATCTACCCCATATAATCCACCAACCAATTGACCGTCTTGCCATACTTCAACGGATTGAGCATACCCCATTTGATGCAAGGTACAATAGGCCTCCAACATCTCATCTGTAATCCAGGTTCCATTTTGTCCTTCTCTTTTTACTGTTTGACAATGGGTAATCACCTGTTTAAAGCACGTATTATACGTCACGTTAAAAATGCCTCTATTGAGGATATTCCGCATACTCTTGGAAGGTTTAAAATGCTGTGGAACAACGACCATTCTCGGATTCGGCGCCCACCAAGTAATGGGTTCACCCTCTTCAAACCAGGGAAAAACTCCGTGTTGGTAAGCCAAAAGCAACCAATCAGCTGTGAGTGCACCGCCGATGGCTAAAATTCCAGATTCATGTGTTGTTTCTACTGGCGGAAAACCAGGATATTTAGGGTCTAAAATCGCTATCATAAAGAAAAAAAATCCCCAACCTTAAGATTGGGGATTTGTATCAATTAGAATGGTAAATCATCGTGATCCTCCTCCGTGAATGACGGTGCTGGAGGGAACTGTTGTGTTTGAGGCGCTTGTGGCGCTTGTTGTGCAAACTGATTTGGAGTTCCTTGATTCCCTTGGTAATTTTGGTTGAATCCTCCTGCTTGTTGTGCAGGTTGTCCCATATTCGGTTGTTGCATGTATTGATTTTGCATTGGTTGTCCCATTCCTTGTGCAGGCATGTTACGCTCAATTCTCCAACCTTGAATCGTATTGAAATAACGTACTTCACCTTGTGGAGACGTCCACTCTCTTCCTCTTAAGTTAATCGATACTTTTACTGGCTCTCCAATTTGAAAGCTATCCAATAAATTTACTCGATCTTGTGTAAACTCAATTAAAATATCTTGTGGATATTGTTCTTCCGTAGTAACCACAAGTTCTCTTTTTCTAAAGCTTGAGCTAATATCTTGTGGCTGCCCAATCACCTTAATTCTTCCTATTACTTCCATTATATCTTTTTTTTCCTGATTGTTACTTTGCTAATATCATATTCCAAGCCAAAGGTACATTATTTTCCTCTAAATACTTTTTCGCTTGCTTAAATTTCTTTTCAAGATCTCCCGATTCAACAATTGCTTTTGCTTCCACATTCGTAGATAAAAAAGCTTGAATTTCTTCGGTTGTAGGCAAGTGTTCTACGTTTCCTAAGATTCCTAAATCATTACCTGAAAACACCAAACTATCAATTGCTTCTTGCGGGATAATATCCACACCTAACCCCAAGGTTGTCAATGGTTTTTCTACCTCAAACATCCCTTGATTGGCACGGCTATACCAGTTGCCTCCCATACGAGAAACAAGGTCAATTTTATGTTGATCGATCCCTCCTTTTTCATTGAGAATGGCCTCATCAATATGCATTTTCACTACTTCGCAGATCACTAAATTCCCTGCTCCGCCTTCCATTCCTAAGCCAATTACTTCTTGGACAATACACTCAAACTGAACGGGACTTTCTTTCACGCGGAATGGTCGAACTTCTTCCGATTCGATCATCGTAAAACCAGCTTTGATGAACTCATTCACCCCATCTTTATATTCCGTACTTGATAATGAAGTTTGTTGTACCATATCGTAATTCACTACGTTAATCACCACTTGCATGGTTGCTTGAACATTGAACAACGTATGCTTACACGTATTATCACGTACTCTTCTAGAAGGTGAAAAAACTAAGATCGGTGGATTTGCACTAAATAGGTTAAAAAAACTAAAAGGGGATAAATTGGGTTTTCCATCAGCATCAACTGTACTAGCTAAAGCAATAGGTCTTGGCCCTACAGATCCTTGTAAAAAACCTTGCAATTCAACAGTTGAAATATCTTTTGGGTTTATTGTTTTCATTTTATTTTTTCTTTTTAGGTAGAGGAGTAAAGGTAAGAAAAGCAGATTGAACCACAAAAAAACACAAGAAACAAACCGAAAATTTAAAGGATATTTTTTCTTTTTACTTTCCTGTTATTTAAAAAATTACAACATAACGAGATAAACAAAGTAGGATTTTTCAACTTAAACAAGGATTCATTCTACTAAAAAACTTTTTTTGCGTTTGCGTTCAGCGCCACGTCACTATCATTCAAGCTAAAAAGCTCACAGGACCGAAAGAGTATCCCTTTTTTTAATTACCTTTAAATCTCTAAATTAATAGTCATCTTGAAAATAGAAAGAGAACTTATCCGTTGGATCCTCATCGCTACTGCCTTTGTGGTTTTGTTGCTTATTCTTTGGAATACGTATTCTTTTTTTCAGACGTATAAAGAAGAGGAGCGCATTAAAATGGAAATTTGGTCTACGGCATCCAATACCCTCAATGATGCGAATCCTCAAGACACCAATTTGGAACTTCCCTTGTTAATCCTAACCAATAATACGACGATTCCCATCATACAAACTAATGATCGAGACAGTATTTTGGCTATGGTGAATGTGCCCTTGAAAGTTCAACAAAATGAAAAAGAAGCTACAAACTTTTTGCGCAAGCTCAAACATGAAAATGCGCCAATCGAAGTGGAAGTGGGCAAGCAAAAGCAATACTTGTACTATGGTAATTCTTCTTTACTCTTAAAACTCAAGTACTATCCGCTAGCATTAATTCTAATCTTTGTTTTTTTCACGGTGTTAATTATCATTTTCTATCGCAGTAATAAAATTGCTGCACAGAATCGCTTGTGGACGGGGATGGCTAAAGAAACGGCGCATCAAATCGGAACTCCCTTATCTTCTTTATTGGGATGGATTGAGCTTATGAAGTTAGAAGAGGTCAATCCTGTTATTGTCGAAGAAATCGAAAAGGATGTGAAGCGCTTACAAACCATTGCCGATCGTTTTTCTAAGATTGGTTCAAAACCACAGCTAACTCCAATAGATATCATCGCTGAAACGTACAAAACCTATGCGTATTTTCAACAGCGTTCCTCCAAGCAAATTACCTTTAATTTTATAGCTCCTGACTGTGAAATCAACGTTTTACTCAATCCAGAATTACACAGCTGGACGATTGAAAATCTAATTAAAAATGCAATTGATGCGACAAAAGGCAAAGGTCAAATCGAACTTGTTATTTCTGAAATGGGTCCGTTTGTTCAGCTTTTCCTCACGGATACAGGAAGTGGGATTCCGAAGAAGAAATTTGAAAAGATATTTGAACCAGGTTATACATCAAAAAAACGAGGCTGGGGTTTGGGATTATCCCTATCACGGAGAATTGTAGAAGAGTATCAAGATGGAAAAATCAGGGTCCATCACTCCGAACTAGGCAAAGGAACGACCTTTGTGATTACGTACAAAACAGTCTAAAAACAGCGATCAATCCAATAAAAAAGCAGTACCACACGGATGTCGTACTGCTTTGTGTTTTTTCGATTCTCTTTGGTGAGAATTATACGTATTGTTGTACTTTTTTTACGATTTCTTCAAACTCCGCAGGGCTTAAGCTTTCTTTTTTACTAAAGCGAATATCCTCCATGGTTTGTAGCGGAATTAAATGCACGTGTACATGCGGCACTTCTAATCCTACGACAGACATTCCAATGCGTTGACAAGGAACTGCTTGTTCCAAGGCTTTCGCAATTTTTCTTGAGAATTTCATCAATTCTACATAGTGTTCTTCTTCCATGTCAAAGATTTTATTAATCTCTTGCTTTGGAATACACAGGGTATGTCCTTTAGCATTGGGATTAATATCTAAAAAAGCTAAGAACTGATTGTTTTCAGCGATTTTGTATGCTGGAAGCTCTCCCTTGATTATTTTAGTGAAAATTGAACTCATACGTACGGTGTTTTAAAATTAATCTCTTGAAATTTCAAGAATCTCAAAATTCATTTGTCCATTAGGTACTTTAATCTCTGCAATTTCACCCACAGATTTCCCTAATAATCCCTTCCCAATAGGAGAAGTTACAGAAATTTTTCCTGCTTTTAGATCTGCTTCACTTTCTGCTACTAAGGTATACGTTAAAACCATACCATTAGATTGGTTTTTAATTTTAACTGTTGAAAGTACCAAGGCTTTTGATTCGTCTAATTGAGACTCGTCAATAATTCTAGCACTGGCTACTACTTCTTCCATTTTCGCAATTTTCAGTTCCAGTAACCCCTGTGCTTCTTTTGCAGCATCATACTCCGCATTCTCCGATAAATCCCCTTTGTCTCTTGCATCTGCAATTGCTTGTGATGCTTTTGGACGCTCTACACTTTTTAACTGCTCTAATTCATCCTTTAGCTTTTTCAGCCCCTCAGCAGTGTAATACGAAATTTTACTCATAATTAACTGGTTTATATAAATAGAAAAAATCCCATGAAACGGGATTTTCTGGTGCGTAAAAATATTTTAATATTTATTTAAATAAATTATCTAATTCTGTATTGTCTACTTGTCAAAGTTAATTAATTAAATTTGTTTTACAAATATTTTATGCGATGAAAAAAATTTTATTCTTGCTTCTGATGCTATTAATTAGCTTCAGTTGCTCCAAAGATAGCGTGCGATACAGCAATCCATATTTACCGAATAATCCCGTTTCTATTTTTATTGATCTTAATCTACCAGCCTACGATAAATTAAAATTCCCGAATAACTCGGTTATCATCGAAAATCAAGGTGTTTTAGGGGTAATCATCTTCAATGCAGGGCCTTATTATCTAGCCTATGATATTGCTTGTCCAAACCATCCCGTAGACCGCAATTGCTCACGAATGAAATTGAATAAACCCGGGGATATATTCCTCACCTGTACTTGTGAGCAACATCCGACGCCACTAGAGTACAGTCTACTTACAGGGACTTCTCAAACCCCCGGAGCACAATATCGACTCCAATTCTATAACGTTATTCAAAAAGGCACTACGTTAAGTATTAATTACTAAAGCAACAAAAAAAGGATGATC
The DNA here is from genome assembly GCF_046557355.1 of Myroides sp. DW712. Lineage (NCBI taxonomy): Bacteria > Pseudomonadati > Bacteroidota > Flavobacteriia > Flavobacteriales > Flavobacteriaceae > Myroides > Myroides sp. DW712. The sequence goes on along the minus strand of NZ_JBKFDO010000019.1, from coordinate 74,383 downwards.
TAGTTGACCATCCTTTTTTATTTTAAAACTTCAGCGTTACACCTGCCAAAATATTGAACGTAGCTTGAGGATAGTATCCTGCTCCATCAATGGCTTGTGTACCATCAAAATCCGACCAATAATATCCATTCGACACATATTTTACATCAAAGAGGTTATTGGCTAAAACGGATACACCAATGCTTCTAAACCATTTTTTCACAGGAAACTCATAGTTCAAGCTCAAGTCATTGACAAAATAAGAATCGAGTTTCGAATTTTTTGCTTCGATATTTGACATATACTGCTCTCCTACAAATTTCGTGAGTAAGGAAACACTCATTCCATCCACTGGAGTATACGTTATTGCATTGGAGGCAATGAAATCAGGAGAGAATGCGATGGACTTGGTTCCAAAATACTGCATTTCTCCTTCCCATAAATAGGATAAGTTTTTGTTTTTATTGGTACTTACTGTTATACTTGGGTTCCAGTACCATTTTTCCAACACTTTTACTTGGGCATCAATTTCAATTCCTAAACGATAACTGTCTTTGATATTTTCACGTACCGATGCTCCCACATCATTCAATTGTCCTGTTAACACCAATTGATCTTTATACTTCATATAGAACGCATTCACATTCAAAGCCGTACGCTCTGTCTGCAATCTCCAGCCCAATTCAAAATCGTCTAATTTTTCTGCTTTCGGCAGTTGATCAAGCTGACGTTCTTTATAATCCGTACGATTCGGTTCTTTATTAGCTCTAGCATAGGAGAAATAGAACTGATTTTCTTCATTCGCTTGGAAGGTAATTCCCGCCTTTGGATTAAAGAAATTAAATTTTTCGTTTACTAAACCCGTTTCTTCTCCGTTGGCTTCATAGGTTACGCGTCTGTATTGTAGATCACCAAACAAGCTCCATTGAGCTGTAAATTGCCAAGTTGCTTTACCAAAAAAGTTCAAATCTGTTTTGACGGCATGATCGCGATAATACTCTTGTTTATAGTCGAATTTAACTGGTTCTTTTGCCCATAAGACTGAACCAAAGTGATCTCCTTCATATTTATTGGCTCCTCCACCTACAACAACATTCCAAGCCGCTGTTTTGTAATTGGCATTAAATACCATCCCATAAAAATGATTATCTAACCCTTTTCTACGAATTAAATCAGATTTAGCAATTTCATTTCCATCAACGAAAACAGAATCAAAACCGTAGTCTTTCAAGGCTTGTTTTTTCTTGTAGTTTTCGTAGTACCCATATCCTTTGGTATAATGTAAGGATACGTTAGAACTCCACAAATCAGACCAGCGCTCACTCCAATGCAATTGATAGTGATCTTGTTTGTAATTGTCGGTTTCATTGTTGTAGAATTGCGTATTACCTTCGTCGTCTTTATATTTTCCAGAAGGATTGTAACGTCTACCAAACTCGTCTATTTCCTCTTGAGATACGCCATTCCACGCTTGATATGTCTTTTGTTTTCCACCGAATACCAAGGCTTTAATCAACGAAGTATTGCCCACATATACCCCTTGCAAGAAATAAGATCTCAAATCAGAAGAGGCGCGATCAATATAACCATCCGAATGAATATCCGAAAGACGCCCAGCGATCTCAAATTTATCATTGATTAATCCTGTACTAAATTTAACCGTTGATTTACGCGTATTATAGCTTCCGAATGAATTGGCTATTTCACCATTGGCTTCTTGTGCATAGTCATCGGTCTTTAAATTTAGACTCGCACCAAATGCAGCCGATCCATTGGTTGACGTACCTACACCGCGTTGTAGTTGCAAATTTTGAACAGAAGAGCCAAAATCGGGCATATTTACCCAAAACGAACCTTGAGATTCTCCGTCATTGTATGGAATTCCGTTTAAGGTAACATTTACCCGTGTTCCATCAGAACCACGTACACGGAAACTCGCATATCCAATTCCATTTCCAGCATCCGTTGTTGTTACTACGGATGTCATTTGCGACATTAAGACGGGAATATCTTGTCCTAGATTTCGTTTAGCCAATGCCGTTTTGGACAGGTTTTCATAGGCAATCGGTGATTTTCCATCCACGCGAACGGCAGACAGAATAATTTCATTTAAGGCGGTTTTTTGAATAGAATCTTGCACAACCTTATCTTGTGCCTGAGTAGGCAACGTTACACTAAGGCCTAAGCCAAAAATAAATAGTGATTTTACAGTTAGTTTTTTCATTCGTAAAAATACTTTCACAAATAAAAGGGGCAATTATTGTTTGATTAATAATTACACGTTCCCATGCAAGGTAGTACTTGCTTTATATATTCCCTTGGCAGCATTACCTGCCCAGGTTCTACGGGTATGATCTCAGCCTGTTCGGCACCCCTTTGAGATTTGAACTGCAAATATAGGCAGTATTATTTAGAATAAAAATAAACGTTTAACTCTATCTTTTTTATTTTCACTGGCATCCAAGCGTATCCTTCCAAAGGATTAAAAGATGCGTTTTCGCAACTCTTTTTTCAACGATATTTTCTTTTTATTCTCTTTATTTTTTCGTATAACACTTTTAGGCACCTTCGTTTCTTTACGGATTTTTTGCTGCACCAATGCAGTCTTCAATAAAGCTACTAATTTTTGGATGACCAGTTCCTTGTTTTTTACTTGGCTTCTCGTATCTTCTGCACTTAAAATTAAGAGCCCCTCTTTTGAGATATAATTACTCAATTTTCTTGCTAACCTACTTTTCTCCTCCTCATTAAACACCGTTGAATCTGCGAGTGGCCAAAACAACACCACTTTAGAAGACACTTTATTGACATGTTGTCCTCCGGCACCTCCACTTCGAACGGCTTTAAAATTTAACTCTCGTATTAATTCTTGTTTATTCATGTTTTTGTTTATCTAAAATTTTGTACCAAGCCACATAAGCCTGAATCACTAAAACAGTAAAAATAATAAATTGAAGCGCTAAAATCCCCAATCCACGATACGCATAAAGCGGAACGGATATTATATTTCCAATAAGCCACAGGGTCCAATTTTCAATTTTCTTCAATGCCATATAGTACATTCCTAAAAAGAAAACCCCTGAAGTAAAAATATCAACATAATTTTCGGGTGCGATTGGCGTATCCGTCAAACGATACACGGCATACACAATAGCAATGGTAAACAAGAAAACAAGTATCCCCCTTCCCTTTTCTTTCGTATTGGTTCGACTGATGCGCACTACTTGATCTCCTCCCTTTATTCTAGACCAATTATACCAACCATAGATACTCATACAAGAATAATATCCATTGAGAATCATATCGCCTAAATAACCGGCTAAATAGAGCAAATAGACCGTAATTACCGTTGCTATTAAACCCGTAGGATACACGAGTATGTTTTCTTTGCCCGCATACCAAACACTCAGGATACCGAAAATAAAGACGATACCTTCTAAGCCAATGTTCAGCCAACTCGTCTCCCGATAGGCTCCAAAGAAAAACTCAATCATACTTTTATGCTATAAAAAAAGCCATACGATTGGTATGGCTTTAGTATTTATCGTATTGGGATTAATTACTTCTGTTCATTAGAATTCTTAGGATATACCAGAACAACAACATTAACGATGCAAACAAGCTTAACGCGGCTGGCACATATTGATCTGCTGCGAATTCATTCTTAATTTGCCAAGTCGAGTATAGGATTGATCCAGATGCAAGCCCAACCATAGCTAAGGAGAACCACAAGCCTAAATCAAAACCAAACAACATCCCTGCTACAATCGTTCCTAAAGCTAGGAAAAATCCAAGTGTTAAGATGGAACGCAGAAAAGAGAAATTAGCATTGGATCCAAAGACTACCCCTGTTAATCCTAAGAATAGCGCTAAGGTCAATACTCCCGCTTGTACAATTAAGGAAGAATCTCCTGTCATACTTAAGGCTACGACTAAAATAGGTACAAACAAAAATGCTTCTGCTAAGACATAAAGCATAAAACCAGCATATTGTTGTGGTCTATTTGCTGTTTTATAAGTTAGGTTTTGCGCAAACCAAGTAATTCCCATAAAAGCGCCTAAAATGATTAACCAAGAGAATTTACCCATCCCCAACAATTGAAACATTCCATTCACCACAAAGGGCGTATTCAATAAAACTGTTTCAAATACCATAAAGGCAAATACACCTAAGGCTAAATTACCGTAGGTTCTTTTGTAAAACTGTGCTTTCACCGTATCCGATTCATGAGCAACAGCATAAATGTGTTGATTATCTTCCATGTTTATTTTTTTTGGCAATTTACGAAAATTACCACAATTAAAATTTATTTTAATAGCTAACAACAAATACGTAATTCCCTAAGCGAAAAGTATGATAGTGTAGCTGTTTCTGAAAATCATCTTGCTTAATCTTCGCTTGCTTTTGTTCAACATGTACTTCCATATCTTGGGCAAAACTCAAGCTACGTGAATTACACATTTTAAACAACGCTTCTTTCACCGACCAGATTTCCGTTAAATACATTTTTTTATCTTCTAAAGGAACTGGTGCCAAGGCTAATTCTCTTTCATTACAAAATTTACCACTCAAACGGATAATTTTATCGCGAATCAGTTCGACATCTACCCCAATATTCTGCGCACTAATGGCTACGATGGCATAATCGAACGAATGTGAAATTGAAATATACTCCCCTGTGCAAAGACTCGGCCTACCGTTTTTATCATAGCACAAATCACAATCAGCAAAATTCAGCTGACGCAAAATTTGACGCACCGCTAAGAACGCTTTTTGGTGGTTCTCCGCTTTCATCTTAGCCAAGCGCATTTGACTAGCCGTACTTAATTCAAGCCCTATTTCTAATTCTAATAATGACTCTGTAATATGCCATACATATAATTTTGCTGACTCTACTGTTATTTCTTTTACTAGTCCCATAAATAAAAAAAGTCAGTATTGTATACTGACTAAATGAATTGCAAAAATACAATTTGTTTGACATAAAAAAAAGAGTCGCAATTGCGACTCTTTTTATATTATAAAATAATGATTGAATTCTCTCCAACTTCTCCTTTGAAAACTCCATTTTCCAATTTCAATACTGAAATTGTAGATCCATCTTCAAATTCAATTGCAGGACTTACAATGATTTCATCTATGTTGAAACCAATTCCAATTCCACCATTACCGTTTACAGATTCTGTCTTATCATCATTCAATACAGTAGCATATCTTGATTTTGCGGTGTATCTAAAATTATAAACCGTAGCTCCTTCATTGTCTGTAACGATCAAGCTTCTTTTAGATCTTAGAACCGTCATTAAATCTTTATTCAGTTTTAAATTCGTCCAATCCTCAGCAGTAGCTTTTGTCATTTTTATTTTAACTCCTTCTCTTGGAGTTAGGAAATTAATACCTTCTGAATCAGTACCGTAGTATAAAAACTGAAAATCACCTTTATAACCTTCTCCTTTTAAATCATTATTAGGATAAATTGAGTTATCACTTAGTAGGTGAATATAATTTGCGTCATTAAACATCAAATTTACAGTACTACCTATAGGACTAACTAAAAAGTGAGAAGTTCTCTTTTCTAAAGGATTCCTACTCCATGCATAACCGGTATACGGATCAACATCACTTATCATCGTCACTTTGTTATCTTCAAAGTCATACAAATAAGTAAAGCCTCCTAATTGTGAGTCATCTGTGAAATAGATCATTTTCCATCCATCAGCAGAACTTAATAATTCATTTTCAAGCTCTTTTACTCTTTTCTCCGTACGTACTGAAGGACTATCGTCAAATTTACTCTCAAAATTATCGCTATTACAAGAGCTCAAAAGACTTACTAGAGCAAACGCTATCGCTCCATTCAAAAATACTTTTCTCATATCTTAATTATTAGCAGCTTCAACAATATCAAGCGTTCTCTGACGCGTTTCCTTACACAGTTCATAGAAGTCAATACCGAAAGCTTTATCATAATAACTAACAACCATTGCTTCTTTTTTTCTGATTTTTTCTTTACCTGTTACACTCGAAATAGCGTTTACCTTATTATTGTACTCAACAATATCACGTAACATCCAAGAAGCTTGCTCAGCAAAATCTTCTTTTCCATTTGAACGTGCATAGTTAGAAATAAAGCCTAAACTCCAAGCTTCAGCATCACTTGCGTTTTGCCAATCTGCACGATAAGCATTAGACGTAATAGCCATATAGTTTTGCTCATCAAAATGAACCCTCTGATTCAGAATGTGAACATACTCATGTTGAATCGTATGAATAAAGTTTTTAACAGCAGCTTCACTTTTCAGCTGTAATGCATCTACCTCAAACAAAGAGATTCTATAACCTTGCTCAGCTAAACCTAACGTATTTGTCCCATTCGTATTCATATTTCTACTTCCAGTAAGAACCAACTCACGTGGCGCTGTCTCTTTTACGAATAAGGTATCAGCAACTGTAGCATAAGCATCAAGCCAGATTCCTTTTACAACGTCTAGCGCTGGTCTAACATTTTCTTCAGCGGGAGGAGTTAAATAGCGTTCGATATCTACTTTATATGGATTCCATTTATGAAATACTCTAATGTTATATAGATCACGAAATTCTTTATCAACCCAACGATCAATATCAGATTTGTTCTCATCTGGAGTAACATTTAATACAGATTCTCCTAATTTATCATCTTTCTCACAAGAAGCGAACAAAGCGCCTATCGCTAATACTGTTCCTCCAAAATAAGCTAAATATTTAGTACTCTTCATAATTTTTAATTTTTAGGATTATCAATTAATCCGTCGGCAACAGCGTGTAAAGGTAAAGGTATCTCTCTTCGCAAATCGCCTTTTGGTAGTGTAATTGCAGGAGCATCTTTGAATGTATGAACTACTTCCATATTTAAACGTTTAATATCTAACCAACGTTTTCCTTCGTGTAAAAACTCTCTACGTTTTGCCTCTAATACCCCTTTAAGTACAACAGCTTGGTCATCTGAAATACTATAAAAAGGTGTAAACTCATCCGCTACAACAGGGTAGAATTCTTTCATCTTTGCAAGCGTCAATACATCAGTAGCTGGATTATACCCAGTTGTTCTAGTTCCAATATAATAAGACAACTCCGTCATTGCCTCATCCAAACGATTAGACATTACTAAAGCTTCTATTCTATTTAAATAAGCTTCATCATTTGAGAACAAGACATAATTTAAATATCCAACACCAGTTCCTGCAGTAGGATTTTCAATTTTGAAATACTCCCAGAATTTTGGCATCACCATCAAAACTTGATTATTCATTGAACCGAAACTAATATGCCAAGCTTTCTTAAAAGGATTTACGTTAGCGTAAACCTGTTGATATCCATCGTAAGTTAAACCAAATCGAACATCATCTGCAATATCTCTAAAATAATAAGAATTTACAGTAACCATTAATAAATTCGTTTTATGTGTAGATCTACCATAATCTATGTACTGATCACCTAAGCCCAATTCACCTAAAGCTTCCATGTCACGAATGTATGCACCAACAGCAGGTTTAGAACCTAAATAGCTCGTGTTTTCTAATACTTTATCCCACTCACCAATACTTAAATAGAAAGTCGAAGCAAAAGCTTTAGCTGCATCTACATTAAAGTGGTAACCAGAAACTTTGTAATCATTCGTGATGTACTTTAATCCTTCTTCTAAATCAGCTTCGATGTTTTTATACACTTCAGCAACTGAGGCTCTTTTATATTTTTTAACTAATACCCCTTCAACCTCAGTTACATACGGTACTCCTAAATCAGAATCCGCCGTAGCAGGATTATACGGTTTTGACCAAAGTGATACCAATTGAAAATGAGCATAAGCACGTGCTAGTAGAGCTTCAGCTCTAATACCATTTAAACTACCATCGGCATTCCCTAATTTATCAATTGCTTCCAATGCTTGATTTGCAGCAGCAATAGCACTATAACAAGCATCCCAGTAATCCGATGGTGTTTCAGGTCCCGTATCGGAATCAAACTCCCAACGATAATTTTTACCGTTTGTGATAGTTTCAACTGATGGTCTTCCTGTATCAAAAACGTTATCAGAATATGTCTCTGCAAAAGCTGCCATTCCTCTTTCGGGATAAGCAGTTACAAGAAGCTCTGCTATCTTGTCCTTACTATTTAACTCTGTACGGTTATCTGGCGTCTCATCCAAGAAATCACTACATGATACAAAACCAAGTGAAGATAAAACAACAGTAGCCACTAATATTTTAATTCTTTTCATAATTCGTCCTAATTAAAATCCAACATTTAAAGTCAATGAATATTGTGTCGTTACTGGCATTGCTACCCCTCCAGACATAAAGAACTCCGGATCTTGACCGTTTAATTTCTTATCTGAATAAATCAACCATGGATTTGTTGCAGTTGCTCTTAAAGAAAAATTAGAGAAACCAATTTGTTTTTTCAATAATTCAGGGAACTCATACGTTAAAGAAATATCTTTTAAACGAACAAAACCACCATCAGCAATTCTTTCGTCAGAGTAATCATACGTATTATATGCTCTATTAATAGCATTTTTTCCGTAATTTCTCATTAACATTCCTTCAGCCATTACTGGAATACTTGTTTTTGATTCATCTCCAGGGTTAATCCATCTATTATTCATGTCTTTGGTGAATACATCCATATCAGACATTGAAGAATATTGTCCTTTGTACATTGGGTTCAATCTAATTTTATTTCCTCCTGATGCTACAACAAATACGTTCAAGCTCCAGTTTTTATAAGTAAATGAGTTTGATAAACCTAATGATTTATTCGGCTCAACTGAACCTTCATATTTTAAATAACCTGTGATATTCTCACGGTCTTGTAAGTTAGCTCCAGAAATATTATCTGTTACCCCATCACCCATAATAAACGTCGGTAATCCTTCGTGGTTCAATCCCGTGAATTGGTAAGAGTAAATAGAGTTTCTTGGGCGTCCAACTACATTACCTCCTGTAGGAGCAACTAAATCAATTGCACGAGAAATATTTTGCAATTTTGTAATCTCCTGATCATAGTATGACGCATTAATTGTCGTAGACCAAGTAAAATCAGGTGTTACAATATTTTTAGTTGTAATAGCGAACTCGATACCTTTAGTAGTCATATTCGCGTTGTTTCCTAATTTAGATTTTTGTCCACCTACACCAGATGTTGTAACCCAGTCAATCAAGTCAAATGCTTTTCTTTGGTATGCATCCGCAACCAATTGTACTCTATTGTTCCACAATCCTAAATCAAAACCAATGTTCAATTCGTGTTGTTTTTCCCAAGTTAAATCAGCATTTTGTAAATCCTCAATTCTCAATCCATTTTCTCTGTCAACCATAAACTCTCTAGTTGTGATAAAACTTTTGAAAATAGCCAATGAATTCGTTGCAGGACCAGCAGTTGCAGTTAAACCATAAGAACCTCTTAATGCTAAATTACTAATTGTCTCATTGTCAATTAAGAATTTCTCTTGTTTTGCATTCCATTTTCCAGAAACCGTCCAAGTTGGTAACCATTGATTACTTCCTGTTCGCCCTTGTCTATTTGAACCATCATAACGTCCTGTTAAAGACACTACATAACGGTTATCATATGCATAGGTCGCTTTTCCAAAGAAACCTACCGTTCTTTCTCTATCTTGGTTAAATCCATAGTACGAACCACCGTCTCTAACTAATTTCTCGATTACTAATGGATCAATAAAAGGAGTCATTCCTCTTTCGTATTGCAGACCATATGCTTCAACATTGTCCGCATCACGGTCAACGTATCTCATCTCTGTACCCACGAATCCATCTACTTCATGTTTGTCTCCAAATGTTTCTTTGTATGAAAAACTATTTCTTACGTTGTAAGACAATAACGTATTGTCATATCTATATTTGATACCTCCATTTGGCATAATAACTCTTGGAGAAGCTGTTGGATTATCTGGGTCTTTATATAGGAAAATATTTGCATTTTCAACCACTTGTGACTCTTTTGCATTATAAGCTCCTACAACGTTTGATTGCTCATAAATATTATGATCTCTTCTTGAATTTACGTAACGTGCTGATGAATTCAAGTTATACGTTAATGTAGGTAAGATTTTATATTCTGCATCCATTTGAATTTTAATATCTTTTACATCCACTTTCATTTGGTTGTAATCCAATTCGTTTAAGATATTAAATGGCGCCCAGTTCATTCTGTTATACTCTAAATTTCCATCATTGTCATACGCGCGTAATGTTCTAGACGTATTTAACGCATAGCTAAATGGGTTGATGTCAAAATCACGTGATGTTCCACCGTTCACTACGTCTGTTTTACTATCGTAACTTCCTGGCGCATCTTGATTACGTATAGACACGTTTGTACCTAATGTAAGGTTAAATTTATCGTTTAAATAGAAAGTATTTTTCAAGTTCATTGACAATCTACTTACTTTATCTGCAATACTCCATCCTGGATCATGATAGAAACCAATAGAAGCAAAATACGCATTTTCTTTACCTCCTCCTGAAAAACTCAACGAGTGGTTTTGTGCAATAGATGGTCTAAACAATGTTTTAAACCAATCTGTGTTTGCCATTTCATATTGTCTCAAGAATTGATTAGAATTCACATCATCATTCTTTACAAGGAAACTACCATCAGGGTTTACTGTACCAATAGCATTAGCTAAGTGATAATAAACTCCTCCATATCTACCTTGTGCAGCTGAAGCTAAATCAATTCTACCTTTATTACTCATGTCTTGCAACACAGCCATATTATCTTGAGAATTCATAATATCATACTGACCATAACGAGGAACAACTCTTAATGTACTCTCCATAGAGTAATTGATAGATGTTGGAGCTTCACGACGACCAGATTTTGTTGTAATTACTACAACCCCATTCATCGCACGAGAACCGTAAATTGAAGTAGCTGAAGCATCTTTCAAAATTTCCAAACTCAATACGTCATTCGGGTTTAATCCAGCAATTGCAGAACTCAATAACGTTTCAGAGTTTCCAGATGCTAAATCTTGGAAAGACACGTTCACGATATCTTCTTGTACCACTCCGTCAATTACCCATAAAGGTTTTGTATCCCCTAGAATAGAAGACGAACCACGAACTGTAATTTTAGGTGCAGAACCAAAAGTACCCGATACGTTTTGTACCGTTACCCCAGCCGCTTTACCTTCAATCATTCTACTTACGTCAGGAACACCTTCAACTTTTAGTTCCTTCGCGTCAATTCTACTTACAGCTCCTGTAAAGATTCGTTTTGACATTTTGTCAATACCCGTATTAATGATAACGTCGTCTAGCATTTCTGCTTCTTCCGCTAATTTCACATTAACTACAGCTTGTTTGCCAACCTTTTTCTCAGCTGTAACAAACCCCATAAATTGGAATACCAAAATAGCATTCTCATCTTTTACAGTGATTGAATAGTTACCGTCGAAATCGGTAGCAACACCTTCTTGGGTACCTTTAATCAACACACTTGCTCCCGGAAGAGGATACCCATCCCCTCCAGAGATAACTTGTCCTGTAACCTTTCTGCTTTGCGCAAACCCCTCATTTACCATTAGCAAGGCTGCTATTACAAAGAAGAAATGAAGTACAACTTTCCTCATGTTCTATTAATTTTAAATTGTTTAACAAACAAATAACAAAAAATCGACATATGCTAATTTTATGTTATTTTTTTACAATACGGAAAAGTTAAAAAATGTATGCAACTGTTTTACAAACAATTACAACCACACACCTCAAAGCCTAATTCCAAAAGGAAAGATACAGCATAGTACAACAAAAAACAAAATACTAAAATTTTAAACAGATGATAAAAATATACGTTAACAAAACCAAAATTAACAACCAACATAGCTTAATACCAAAACAAAATTAACAATCTACACAAAATCAATACAGCATCTTAAAGTTTACTAACAAAAACTTTAACGAAAATAAAAATAGTTCTAAAAACAATTTTCTTCACCCAGGGAATAAAACTAAAAAAGGAGACTGGTTTTTTCCAATCTCCTTTTTCTGTATTAAAAATAAAATCGCCTACTTTCCTTGATTTTTTAATAAATCGCGAATTTCCGCCAACAAATCTTCTTGCGTTGGTGCTGGTGGCCCTGCTGGTTCTGGTGCTGCAACTGCCTCCTCTTTCTTTCTCAATTGGTTAATTCCCTTTACCATCAAGAATACACAGAACGCTAATAACGTAAAGTTAATTACTTCTGTAATGAAGCTTCCGTAAGCAAAGATAACATTGCCGTCAACTCCTCTCGCAGCAGCTAAAGGCGCTCCATCCGCAGCTTCTCCTTTTAACACCACATACATATTGGTAAAATCTGGTGTACCAATAATAGCCGAAACTAAGGGCATAATCACATCATTAACGATACTTGTAACGATTTTACCAAATGCTCCCCCAATGATAACCCCTACTGCTAGGTCCATTACATTGCCTTTTACAGCAAATTCTTTAAATTCTTTTAAAAATCCCATAGTTAAAATTTTATTGATTGCTTTTAACAAAAATACTTATTTTATTCTAAAAAAAAACTTTTTCTTACTCTTCAAAAAAAATTCTTTTAACTCTTTGAGACACACTTGTTATAATTTCATACGGAATCGTATGAATTGCCGATGCAATAACAGTCGTTGGCAATTCTTCTCCAAAAATAATCACTTCATCTCCTTCTACACAGTCAATCTCCGTCACATCCACCATCAACATGTCCATGCAAATAGAGCCGGTTATTGGAGCTTTTTTATTTTGTATCATCACATACCCTCCATTACTTCCCCATACTCGATGAATTCCATCGGCATAGCCAATCGGCACGGTTGCTATCTTTGTCGGACGCTCTGCTCTAAATCGACGCCCATAGCCCACACTCTCCGTCGTTTGAATTTCTTTGACTTGCATGATGCGCGTTTTTAATGTTCCCACATTGCGCAACTGTCTCATTTCCTCTACGTCATTTCCAATACCATATAAACCAATTCCCAAACGCACCATATCCATTTGGTAAGTGGTATAGTTGTAAATACCTGACGTATTGAGTATATGCAACAACGGCTGAATATTCAGTCGCTCCTTAATATAGGTGCTGTTTTTTACAAATAGTTCCATCTGTCCTAAGGTAAAACCCTGATATTGTTCCATATCACTCGAAGAGAGATGTGAGAATATAGAAGTAACAGCTACGCTATTAGTGTGTTTTAAGATATCAAGGAGTTCATCCAACTCATGGGTTAAAAAACCATGGCGGTGCATGCCTGTTTCTACCTTAATGTGTATCGGATAGTGATAAGCATTTTTTGCACGAGCAACTTGAAGAAAAGCACGCAATTCTCGAATCGAATAAATCTCCGGTTCTAAGTCATACGCCAACATAGCGGAAAAAGCACTAATTTCTGGATTCATCACGATAATGTTCGTTTTGATTCCCGCTTTTCTTAACACAATCCCCTCATCGGCAAAAGCCACCCCTAAATAGCTCACTTTTTCGTGTTCTAATAATTTAGCAATTTCTACGCTCCCATGTCCATAACCAAATGCCTTGACCATCACCATCGTTTTGGTTTCTGGTTGTAATTTGGAACGATAAAAATTCAAATTATGTCGAATGGCAGTAAGATTAATTTCTAAAACTGTTTCATGGGTTTTCTCTTCCAACAAGCTGACGATTTTATCAAAGCGAAAACCACGAGATCCTTTGATTAAAATTGTCTCATCTACAAACTCGTCCATCGATACTTTCTGCAAGAATTCTTCCGTAGAAGAAAAGAAGCGCTTTACCTCAGAATCTTTTCCATACTGACTAATTTCTTCTCCAATGCAAATCACTTTTCCAATCTGGTAATTTTTCAGCAAGTGATTTACCTGTTGGTACAATTCACGCGGTTCTAAACCACTGTGAAAAACATCAGACAAAATCACCGTCTTATTTGCATTACTACGATGCTTTTCTAAAAAATCCAAGGCAATACTCAACGACTGAAAGTCGGAACTATAGGCATCATCAATAAGGGAGCAATTATTAATCCCTTTTTTTACCTGTAAACGCAATTCAATCGCATACAAGTGCTTTATACGTGCTTGTATGATTTCAATAGCGTATCCCATCGTGAGCATCGTCAAGATACACGTCATGCAATTGTTTACCTCAAATTCGGTAACAAAAGGCAACTCAACGGTAAATTTTTCTACCTTATTATATATAAGGAATAACTCCCCCCCTTTTAACTCACCATACAACACTGAATCTGAATCGGTTAAACTCCAATCCATATATTTTGATAATTGCGGCACTGCTGTCGAAATCACGGAATTCTTTTCGCCAAGAATAATAGGCGTATGCGTAAACAACTGCATCTTTTCACGGACTTTCTGCGCGACACTTTCAAACCCTTCTTGATGTTCCTTGGTAATCGAGGTGATGATTCCCAACGTGGGTTGTACAATGGGTTGTAGCTTTTGCATTTCGTTCACGGTCGAGATTCCGACTTCAAACAATCCAATCGTATGTTGTTCCGCCATGCCAAATACAGACAAGGGAACCCCTGTTTGAGAGTTATAACTCTTCGGGCTCTTGCTAATGGAATATTCTGGGCTCAAGAGAAAATTCAACCATTCTTTCACCACGGTTTTCCCTCTACTACCTGTTATTCCTATAACAGGAATAGCAAATTTTTGGCGATGCCAAGTAGCAGCCTGTTGCAGGGCGCGTAACGTATCTTGTACAACAAAATACGTTACCCCTTCCTGCGGTATTATTTTTGTTCGATCGGATACCACAAAGTAGATAACCCCCAATCGAACTAATTCTTCGATATACGCATGTCCATCGTGATTTGGTCCAACTAATGCGAAAAACAACGTGTCACTATCATTCAAAAGTGTGCGGCTGTCCACCGCGACACGATTAATTTCAAAGCGCTCTTCACTCTTATCCCCAACAACCTCAGCATGTAGATAAGCACAGAAATCTGCAGTAACAATATTCATTAACTAGTCTTTATTTATTTAGATATACAAAGATAAGCAGCATGAGCAATTGTATTGCTATAAATTGCACTTAATATACGCCCAACCTGCTTCTTGTTTTTCAATAATGGCTATCAATCCAGAAGGGACAAAAGCAACCTGATCTACGATATCTGATTTTTCAATTTGTCGCACGCGAATCGTATTTTCACAGGCAAAAAACTGCACGCCTTTTTGTATGGCTTGTTTCAGAGCCTCACCAACCATGGTCTTGGTTTTTCTTACCATTCCAATAGCTGGACCATGTACAACTACATGGATTTCTACGTCATCTCCCCAATGATTGATTACATTCGTCACATAGGTCATTAAAGCGTTTTGTTCATTGATATTTTCCGTATTCATTTGAAAAACAACGCTATGTTTCTTTCCAGTATTCATAATTGTTCTCGTTTAATTTTTGTTTTTTGTTGATTAAATATAAAGCTACTAAATCCTTTTTCATTATTCAGTATTTTCTCTTGTTTTTTGTTTGTTTTCTTTCTTCTTCCGTGAAATATATCCTACTGTATCAAAAGTTACTGTAGATAGCCAAAATAATTCTCACTTTTGTGGAATATAAATCAAAATAAAAGAAGTATGCATTGGATTTTTGAACCTTGGCCCTGGTATATTGGTGGAATTTTTATCGCTACTACCTTAGTATTACTGCTCTTTATGGGGAAAACCTTTGGATTTTCATCTAACCTAAGAACAATGTGTTCCATGATGGGGGCAGGAAAAACCTGTGATTTTTTCTGCTTTAATTGGAGGGCACAAACCTGGAACTTACTCTTTCTTATTGGAACCATACTCGGCGGTTTTATCGCATATCACTACCTCAGTGTAGATGCGGCAGCTATTCCATTAGGTGAAAATACCTTACAAAAACTACAGAAATTGGGATTTGACAGTGCAGGACAAGCCTATGTTCCTACAGAACTCTTTGGCGAAGAAGCTTTTTCTTCGGTAAAAACCATACTCCTTCTTCTGGTTGCTGGTTTTTTTGTTGGCTTTGGATCGAGATATGCGGGTGGATGTACCTCAGGACATGCTATCACAGGTTTAAGCAACTTTCAACTGCCTTCGCTAATCGCTGTTATCGGCTTCTTTATTGGTGGATTGATTATGGTACACCTTATTTTTCCATTTTTATTTTAAGTCTTACACATGAAAAAAATAGCTTATTTATTTGTCGGTATTCTATTTGGTATTGGCATGTTTAAATCAGGGGCCGCTTCTTGGTTTAGAATTTACGAGATGTTTCAATTTGACAGCTTTCACATGTACGGAATCATGGGGACAGCTCTAACTCTTGCAGTGATTGCCACTTTACTTATCAAAAAGAATAAAAGCAACGACTTTTCTGGTACTCCCATTGTCTTTACTCCCAAGGAAAAAAGTATCCCTCGTTATTTAATTGGCGGAGCTTTCTTTGGCCTAGGATGGGCACTTGGCGGCGCTTGTCCAGGTCCGATGTTTGCCCTTGTGGGTGCTGGTTTTTATCCCATTATCATCGCTATTATTGGAGCTCTACTGGGTACTTGGTTTTATGGATTGGTTAGAAAATGGTTGCCTCATTAAAAAATTGATGTAGTTATACAGCTCTTTTTGTTAGCTAAACCATTTATAGTATCTTTAAATCCAAACAACGGGAAGCGTCAACATGGGACATATAATTAGAGAGAAATACCGCCATCTTTTTGAAGAAAAATTATTAGACGAAATCATTGAAGTCTCTACCATTAGAGACTTTAGCGAAGGCGAACGCCTGATGGAAATTGGAGAATACATCAAAAAAATTCCACTCCTACTTTCTGGTGCTATCAAAATTATACGCGAAGATCAAAAAGAAGGAGAAATTGTCTTGTACTATATTGAGGAGGGAGATACCTGTGCGATGACCTTAACGTGCTGTTTAGGGGAAACCAAAAGTCAGGTACGCTCTATAGCAGAAAAAGACGGCAGTGTTATCTTAGTTCCTGTTAGCAAAATGGATGATTGGCTCGTTCGCTATAAGAGCTGGCGCAACTTCGTATTGACTAGTTACAACAACAGAATGAATGAATTACTCGTTGCGGTGGATAGTTTAGCATTCATGAATATGGAGGAACGCTTGCGCAAACTCTTACAGGACAAAGCTAAAATATACAACAGCAAATTTATTCACAACACCCATCAAGAACTCGCAGCGGAATTAAACACCTCACGCGTAGTCATTTCCCGAATATTAAAAACCTTAGAGAATCAAGGCATTATTCGCTTAAACAGAAAATATATCGAATTACTACAAAACACCTAACCCATGGATGCAACAATTGTCGGTTATGCTTTAGCCCTTTTCGTAGGTATTTCTCTAGGCTTAATTGGCAGTGGAGGTTCCATTTTGACGGTACCGATTCTCGTGTACATTTTAAAAATCGAACCCTTTTTAGCAACCGCCTATTCCCTATTTATTGTAGGATCAACGGCTTTAGTTGGCGGCATTCAAAATGCCATCAACCGCAAGGTGAACTACAAGCTGGTCTTCCTTTTTGGAATCCCCTCGTTGATAGCGGTTTATGTTATGCGTGCCTTTGTACTACCACTTGTTCCTGATACCCTGGCCATCGGTTCGCTTAACTTATCCAAGAATCTACTGCTCATGGTGCTCTTTGCCCTTGTGATGTTTACCTCCTCTCTGAAGATGATTCGCCCCAAAGCAATAACCCCATCTGCAACACCTCCTAAAAAAAGTAACTTAATGCTTCAAGGAATACTCATTGGAATTGTAGCGGGAACTGTAGGTGCCGGAGGTGGTTTTTTAATTATTCCTGCCTTGGTGCTGTTTGCTAATGTAAGCATGAAAGAAGCTGTGGGAACCTCGCTATTTATTGTCGCCATCCAATCGTTATTTGGTTTTTTAGGTGATGCGAATAACCCACTGATTGATTGGCCCCTATTGGTCACCTTTAGTGCCGTTGCCGTAGTAGGAATCTTTATTGGCATATTCTTAACCCGCTTTATACCAGACAATAATCTCAAAAAAGGATTCGGCTATTTTGTATTACTTATGGCCCTTTACATTTTTACCAAAGAAGTGTTTTTCTAGTTTGTAACCTAGGTTACTGATCAATTCAAAACATCTTCTTACTTTTACTATATCAATTAAAAATAAACAAGACTCATGAAAATAGAACAAATTTATACCGGATGTTTAGCACAAGGTGCTTACTATATAGAAAGTAATGGTGAAGTAGCTATTATTGATCCATTACGTGAAGTACAACAATATGTAGATAAAGCAAGCAAGGATAATGCCGCAATTAAATACATTTTTGAAACACACTTTCACGCAGATTTTGTCAGTGGACACGTTACTCTAGCCGAAAAAACAGGAGCTCCTATTGTATATGGTCCCAATGCAAACCCTACATTTAATGCGCATATTGCTACAGACGGAGAGGTGTTCCAATTGGGAAATATTACAATCACAGCGCTACACACACCAGGACATACGATGGAGAGTACAACTTACTTACTAAAAGATAAAAATGGCAAAGATCACGCTATTTTTACTGGAGATACGTTATTCTTAGGCGATGTAGGTCGTCCGGATTTAGCGCAAAAAGCGGCCAATTTAACACAGGAGCAGTTAGCAGCTACGTTATACCATAGCTTACGCGATAAAATCATGCCTTTAGCGGATGATGTGATTGTGTATCCCGCGCATGGTGCAGGATCTGCTTGTGGAAAAAACTTGAGCAAAGAAACGGTAGGAACCTTGGGAGACCAAAAACAAACGAACTACGCCCTTCGTGCCGATATGACAGAGGCAGAATTCGTGAAGGAAGTAACAGATGGTTTATTACCTCCTCCTGCCTATTTCCCCTTAAATGTAAAATTAAACAAAGAAGGATACGCCAATGTGGAACACATTATCGAAAAAAATCAACCCTTAACACCCGATGCTTTTGAAACTCTTGCGGAAGAATCTGATGCCTTGCTTTTAGATGTTCGATCAGCCGCAGATTTTGCACAAGGTCATATTCCAGGTGCTATTTTTATTGGTCTTGATGGACAATTTGCTCCTTGGGTAGGGGCTTTGATTACCGATATCAAACAACCGATCTTAATTATCGCCCCAGAAGGGCGCGAACAAGAGTGTATTATCCGTCTATCTCGTGTGGGATATGACAACTCTTTGGGCTATTTAGCGGGTGGTTTTACCGCATGGAAAAATGCCGGAAAAGAATATGATACCGTACAACAAGTCACAGCTACAGAATTAGAAACGGCGCTAAACACTGGAGATATCACCATCTTTGATGTGAGAAAACCAGGAGAATACAACGCAGGACATATTGCAAACAAAAATGTAAACCACACGCCTTTAGACTTCCTCAACGATTACTTAGCCGAATTTCCTACAACGGGAAACTTTTACATCCATTGTGCAGGGGGTTATCGCTCGTTAATTGCGGCTTCAATCTTGAAAGCAAGAGGATATCACAATATGATTGACGTGATTGGCGGATTTAGTGCAATTAAAAACACAGGTATCAGCTTAGCGGACAACAGCTGTACGTCTACTTGTTCGTCCAATTTAAAATAAGTGAAAATGACAAAATTTGAAGCGTTAATTCAATCGGATCAATTTGTATTGGTAGATTTCTTTGCCACTTGGTGCGGTCCTTGTCAAATGCAGGCTCCTGTGTTAGAAGAAATCAAAGCGTTGCTACAAGATGAAATTACGATTATCAAAATTGACGTAGATAAAAATCAAGCTTTAACCGCTCAATACAGTACCCAATACAACATGAGGGGAGTCCCCACCCTGATGTTGTTCAGACAAGGGAAACTCTTATGGAAACAGTCGGGCTACACAGATAAACAGACTATATTGCATCACTTTAATGCGTATAAAAACAAGTATTAGTCCGCTACTTCCAGTTGATTGAATCAACCTAAAAAAGCACGTAACACCACTTACGTGCTTTTTTATTTCCTTTCTCCAAATTATAAATAATTGTTAATCAGTAACAAATAAAGAAATCTACGTCTAATTCTTTATGTATTAGCTATACGACGAATAAAATCACAGCTATTTTATATAACTTTTTATAAAACAACCAAAATGAAAAAAATTTTTTACACCCTTGTGCTAGCCAGTGCTATTGGGTTTACCAATTTCACGGTGGCGCAACAAAAGAGCAAAGCTACTTTTGTCACACAAGTAGAAGACATTAAGGAATACAAACTCAGCAATGGACTTCAAGTTTTACTACTTCCCGATGCTTCTCAAAACAATTTAGTTGTAAACATTGTATACAAAGTGGGTTCTAAGCACGAAGGATATGGGGAGAAAGGAATGGCTCACTTACTAGAACATATGCTGTTTAAGAGTACAAAAAACTTAGGGGATATCAAGAAAATGCTTTCAGATAAAGGAGGAACAGCCAATGGTACTACGTATTACGATCGCACCAACTACTATGAAGTATTCCCTTCTACAGCGGAGAATCTCGCTTGGGCTTTAGAAATGGAAGCGGATCGTATGATCAACGCAACCTTACGTCAAGAAGATTTAGATAAGGAATTTTCTGTGGTGCGCAACGAGTTTGAAATCGGAGAAAATGACCCAACGAGTGTATTGATGGAACGCACAATCAATACTGCATACTTATGGCACAACTATGGCTTAAGTACCATTGGATCCAAAGAAGATATTGAACGTGTAAAAACACCTCAACTGAGACGATTTTACGAAAAATATTACCAACCAGACAATGCTGTTTTAATCGTAGCAGGTAAATTTGAGGAACAAAAAGCGATTGAATTTATTGAACAATACTTTTCGGTTATTCCTAAACCTACCCGTATACTGGATGAAATCTTAACCGTAGAACCTGCTCAAGACGGAGAAAAATACGTGGAAGTAAAACGCAATGGCGATAGTAAACACATTCAAATGTTGTATCACACTGCCTCTTATGCAGATAAAGATTACGCGGCATTAGCAGCACTAGAACATATTTTAAATAGCGATCCATCTGGTTATTTACACCAAGCATTAGTAGAAACGCAAAAAGTATCCTCCCTTTGGGCCTATTCTCCCGAAGTAAGAGATGCTAGCTTTATGCTATTTAATTTTGATGTACCGAACGATAAAGATCAAGTAGAAACCTTAGCTGAAATTAAAGCTGAAGTAGCCAAAATTGGCGATATTCAATATACACAAGAAGATCTTGACCGCGCGAAAACAAATCTTTTAAAAGGAATTGAAGCCCTGCAAAACAATACCATCAGCACAGCCATTAACTTAACAGAAATCATTGGTTCTGGAGATTACCGTCTTGGTTTCTTGCTCCGCGATACTATTGAGAACTTAACGCTTTCCGATATCAACCGCGTCGCAAAAAAATACTTCAAAGACAACAACCGTACCGTAGGAATGTTTATCCCTACCAAAGACGAAATTCGAGTTAAACCAACAGAATTCCTGAATACAGATATTGATGCTTTAGTCAAAGATTACAAAGGAAAAGAAACAGCACACAATATTCGCGATTTCGCTCCTACCATTGCCAACTTACAGCAAAATTACACATCGGGTCAGTTGAGTAATGGATTGAAATATGGAATCATTGACAAAGATTTGAAAGGAGAAAAAGTAAACATCTCCATTCAGATTCCTGTTGGAAATCAAAAAGAGTTACTACATAAGCAATACATCGGATCGCTTACAGCTTCTCTGTTAACTGCTGGGACTAAAACAAAATCAAAGCAACAAATTCAAGATCAATTGGATCAATTAAAATCCAATGTAAGCATTCAATTTAACGGTCAAACGATTTCAATTTTTGTTTCTTCGTACAGAAACACCATTAAAGAAACCATGGAGCTTTTAGAAGATGTACTGAAAAATCCAGTATTTCCAGAAAGTGAATTAACGAAGGTAAAACTAGAATACACGACGTATTTAGAAGGAAATTTAAATGATCCACAGACGGTAGCTTTCAATAAAATAGCACAAGCAACATCGAAGGAAGCGAAAGGAAGTATTTTCTACGTAGCTTCTACCCAAGAAGATATTGACGGATACAAAGCGATAACAACCCATGAAATCAAAGATTTTTACAATACATTCTTTGGGGCCAATAATGGTATTGCCACCGTTTTAGGGATGCAGAACAAAGAAGAAGCAAAAGATTTACTTGAAAAAACGGTAGGTAACTGGACCAATAAAGTAAAATTTGAACGAGCTTATCCAACCTTCTTTGCAACCAAACAAGGAAAAGAAATCATCCAGACACCAGATAAAGAAAATGCAGCGGCTGTAGGTAGTTTAACGTTCGAAATGAATAAATCTAATCCAGACTATCCAGCCCTAGTATTTGCCGATGACGTAATGGGCGGTGGTTTTATGACCGCTCGTATTCCTCAACGTTTACGTGAAAAAGAAGGAATTAGCTACGGTGCTGGTACTTCTTTATCTGTGCCATCAGATACCAAAAACAACAGCGCAAGCTGGTTCATTTACGCCTTCTTAAATCCAACCAAACGCGCAGAAGTAGAGCAGGGAATACACGATGAATTTGCTAAATTAGTGGAATATGGAATCACCGAAGAAGAACTGCAAGCAAACAAAGTGAGCTGGAAAAATGCTAGACAAACGGATTTAGGCTCTGACAACTACTTGATGTCATTATCTAACTTATACTTAACGTATAATATTCCTTTTACTGATTTTGACAAGTTAAATCAGGACATGGAAAAATTAACCGTAAAACAAGTGAATGCTGCAATTAAGAAATACTTGCAACCGTCAAAATTCACCACCATTTACGTAGGTGATTTTACAAAAAAATAAGCCCTATAAAAAAACCTCTTGAAATTCAAGAGGTTTTTTTATACTAGTCCTACTGTACTTAACAACTAAAATCTACACGTAGATATAACTTGTAGCTATTAATCTATTTAAAGACCTTTTCCACCTCTGAATCATCCATACGGGTTATAGCCCCACTTATTTAACTTTTGCCCTTAAAACATTGGTTTTGCCCTTAAAAACACCGGTCTGAAGTTCTCCCGGCCAAAGCGGCTTATTTCTCATACTTGTTTTTCCATGATTCATGTCTAGTGGACAAAAAAAAAGACTATCCAAAGAATGAGATAGTCTTTATATCTAACGAATAATCGTTTCTAATCATTTAATTTTAATACAGCCATAAAAGCTTCTTGTGGAATTTCTACGTTTCCTACTTGACGCATGCGTTTCTTTCCTGCTTTTTGCTTTTCAAGTAATTTACGCTTACGGGAGATATCCCCTCCGTAACATTTAGCCGTAACGTCTTTACGTAACGCCTTTACTGTTTCACGTGCAATTACTTTTACTCCAATAGCCGCTTGAATCGGAATATCAAACTGTTGACGTGGGATCAATTCTTTCAATTTCTCACACATCTTCTTCCCAATGTGATACGCATTGTCTGCGTGCATCAGAGCAGAAAGTGCATCCACTACGTTGGCATTCAACATCACGTCTACTTTCACTAAGTTTGATGTACGCATACCAATTGGTGAATAATCGAAAGAAGCATAACCTTTAGATACAGTTTTTAAACGGTCATAGAAATCAAATACAATCTCTGCTAACGGCATATCAAACATCAACTCTACGCGATCTTCCGTTAAATACGTTTGGTTGGTAATAATCCCACGTTTTTCAATACACAGGCTCATTACAGGCCCAACAAAATCGGCCTTGGTAATGATTGTTGCTTTGATATACGGTTCTTCTACGCGTTCTAATTTAGATGGCTCAGGTAAGTCAGAGGGGTTGTTTACCACGATCGGTGTTTCTGGATCTTTCTTGGTGTACGCTAAGTAGGACACGTTGGGAACCGTTGTAATTACCGTCATATTAAACTCTCTTTCCAAGCGCTCTTGAATAATCTCCATGTGTAACATCCCTAAGAATCCACAACGGAAACCAAATCCTAAAGCGGCTGAACTCTCCGCTGCAAAAACCAAAGAAGCATCGTTCAATTGCAATTTCTCCATCGAGTTACGCAATTCTTCATAATCTTCTGTATCTACAGGATAAATTCCAGCAAATACCATTGGTTTTACGTTTTCGAACCCTGAAATCATATTTTGAGTCGGTACTTTTGCATCTGTAATCGTATCTCCTACTTTTACTTCTCTTGCTTCTTTAATACCCGAAATCAAATAGCCAACGTCTCCACTTGAGATCACTTGTTTAGGTACCTGATTTAATTTTAACGTACCAATCTCATCGGCAAAGTATTCTTTGCCTGTAGCCATAAATTTAATTTTTTGTCCTTTGGTAATCTTTCCATTAATCACACGGAAAATTACTTCAATTCCTCTAAAAGGATTGTATACCGAGTCAAAAATCAAGGCTTGTAAAGGCTCTTCAACATCGCCTTTTGGTGCAGGCACACGTTCGATAATGGCTGCTAATATTTCTTCCACTCCCAATCCTGTTTTACCAGAAGCGGGAATAATTTCTTCATAATCACAACCCAATAAGTTCACGATATCATCGCTTACTTCTTCTGGGTTTGCACTTGGCAAGTCAATTTTATTTAAAACGGGAATGATTGTCAAATCATTTTCCAGTGCCAAATAAAGGTTTGAAATCGTTTGTGCTTGGATACTTTGAGCCGCATCCACAATCAACAACGCCCCTTCACAAGCGGCAATAGATCTAGAAACTTCGTAAGAGAAATCTACGTGTCCTGGGGTGTCGATTAAGTTTAAAATATATTTTTCGCCTTTGTACTCGTACTCCATTTGGATGGCATGAGATTTAATGGTAATCCCTCTTTCACGTTCCAAATCCATACTGTCCAAAAGCTGATTTTGTTGCTCACGTGCACTTACCGTTTGTGTAGCATCTAACAAACGATCTGCTAACGTACTCTTACCATGGTCAATGTGAGCAATAATACAAAAGTTTCTAATGTTCTTCATCTTGGTTATATCCAGTATTATAAGATCAATAAAGTAAACAAGTCAGAAGAAATAGGACTTCTTAACCCCGTGATCTAAGTTGTAAGGCTTTCGTTTTATTTCAATTACAAACAACACGCCTATATTTTGCAAATATACTTTAAAGTTTGAATTTTTTGACGCGATAGGCACTTTAAATCACAAGATTGCTTCGCTTTTTTTACTCGTTCTACCCTTAGTTGCTTGCATTCCTGCTCCTACGGCCGAAAAACCAAGTCGATGTAGAAAGAATAATCCCTTCACTTCCTTCGTTTCCTATCCAGATTTTCCGTAATTTAGAGTTCAAAAATTTACGCTAAGATGAAAAAGTTTTTCCCTGCCCTAGTATTGGTGCTCTCTACCCTTGTGAGTTGTAGCCAAAAAAGTGATATTTTACAAGATTATGCCACGCTACCTCCTTATTTAAAAGAGGTATCAGGCATGTCTTATGATGCTCAATCTCATTCCTTTTGGGTCTTACAAGACAGTGGCAATACAAATGAATTGTATCAAGTAGATTCCTTAGGACAAGTCATCCATACCCTAAAAGTAAAAAACCAAAAGAACAACGATTGGGAAGAATTAACCTCGGATACAGCGGGTAATTTATACATTGGCGATTTTGGCAACAATAAAAACACACGTCAGAATCTAAAAATCATCAAAATAAACAAGGATCAGCTTCAGGAAAACGAAGTGGAAGCTGCGTATGTAATTAGCTTTAATTATCCAGAGCAAAAGGAATTTCCACCGAAAACAACAGAGCTATTTTACGATGCAGAAGCTTTCTTTTACTATGACGATTATTTTTACCTTTTTACTAAAAACCGAAGCAAAGCTTTTGATGGTACTTCTTTGGTTTACAAAATTCCCAATGAAGCGGGACATCATCAAGCCGAATATGTGCAAACCTTTCGCGGGTGCAACGTATATAAGTATTGTGCCATAACAGGAGCTGCTATTAGTCCAGATCAAAAAACATTTGTACTTCTTTCGCATACCAAACTTTGGGTAATTGACAATTTCAATCCCAATGCGATTTTAGACGGAAAAATTGTGGAACATAAATTACACCACGATACACAAAAAGAGGCTGTCACTTTTGGGGATGACAGCACCTTGTATATTTCGGATGAAGTAAAAAAGAAATCGGGGGGCAAGATTTACAAGTTAGACTTGAATCAATTAAAACCCAAATCCTAAACCAAACACAAATCGCCCTCCATCTGTACTGTAAAAATAAGAACAATGGAGGGTGGCTTGTTCAATAGCATTCACCCATAATCCTGCTCCATACGCGTTGTGCCATTTAGACGATTGTTCTTCTGGCGTCCAAACGCGCCCATAATCAAACCCCGCATATACGCCATAAGACATGGGAATAAATCCTGCGGTAAACTGACCCGCATTAAAGCGTAAATCCGTTGTTTGTACAAATGACGTTTTCCCCGTAAAACGCTCGGGTCTAAACCCTCTCAAGTTTGTATTTCCGCCAATAGTTGCCCCGTGATAGAAATCGTAATTAGAATTCAATCGCGTTTGATAGGTAAAATTCGTCGCTAAGATCAAATGTTCACTGCGTTCCAAATAATGTGCAAAACTCACTTTGGCATCTAAGAAGGGAAAGTTTTGTTTACTATCTTCCAAATTCGTTCTCCATCCCACTGTCGTGTGGAAAGCAAATCCTTTGGTCGGATTCGCTTGGTTGTTGTACTGTTGGAAGTCATACGTTGCCTGAAGCGTTCCATACTGCTGAAAATCGAATACTTTTTGTTCCACTACATCTGGACTACTCGTAATAAATCGATTGGCTTTATCTTGCACTTTCATCGCCTTATATTCCACATTAACTTCGAATGCATCTCCATTTCTACCTTCGAATTTATACCCTGGTGCCACGGCATAGCTTTGAATACTCACCCGCTTATACTCTTTGCCCATTTCATCGTCGAAATAGTGCGTTTCGTTCCCTATTCCGTAGTAATTCACTGCAAAATTCGGGCTCGTTGCTTTAGCGTTTAACGTAAAGCCCCAATTATTTGTTGCATTGGGAAAATGTCCCTTATATTCCGCCTCTACCCCTTTAGTATTAAAGGAATAAAATCCTTTGATCACATGCTTTGCACTATATGGATCTTGAACAAACTTTCTGCGTGTTGACGAATACAAGAAACCCAATTTCACTCCATCTTCTGGGTTATACCCTACATTGGGCAACAGCATATTTATTGTCAAGGGCAATTTTTCGTAATTAAAATTATTCAAATCATAGCGATTGGTAAAATGATGTTTCGCTTTTACGCCTTCTTCGGTTATTTCATTTTTCTTATCGGCATAATCGTAAATAACTACATTTTTCGCTTGTTCAACTTGGAAGGTGTCTCTGTTTTTTCCACCGATTAAACGCAATTTAATTGGCGCATTTTTACTTCCCTCTACGACAAATGTATCTTCATCATTCAATCCATACACCCAAATTTCTTTCGTTTCATTCGGATAATATGTTCTCATCAATAGGGGCTCTGGTCCTGCTTTTTTTTCTCTAAACTGCATCAAATGAACCGAACCATCTTCATTTCGTTTTAGGGTAAACGTATCTTTTTTGTCGGTACCCGATAAGACAACATATTTGCGCAATTCTTTATAATAACGAGGTACATAGGCAACTATCTTTTGCTTGCGCGCTTGGAGCACTTCTTTGATATGTTCTACATCTTCACCTTGTACTTCTTTAGGAAGTTGGGCAAAAATGCGCTCAATGCTCTCATCGTCCAAGGCATCCACAACCGACTGAGCTTCGTTGATCCAATCTTCTTCAGTCGTTGACTTAAGTAAGTATTGATCCAAAGGAAATGCCGTGTGGTTAATCCAACGCGGAGTAGCAAAATCAGCCGTATAATTTTGCATATGGCGCAACACGGGTAATTTTTTAATCAGTGATAATAACGCACCATCAATTTTGGCAAACGCCTGATCGCGATCTCTTGGAACGGGACGATAAATCGTTTGATCTCCTTCTTTAAATTCCGACCATCTCCATTGATCCCCATGTCGATCCCAATCGCCAATTAACATATCGAAGATTCGCGCACGCAAATACATGGGCTCATCTACTTCATATTTCTCACTTTTTCTCAAATTGGCAATAACATCCGTTGTACTGATGATTTTTGTGGCATTTCCAAAACTCTCTTCTTCATGTCCCTCACTAGGGCGCTCTTCAATCATGTACAATTCATCTCCATAAGTAGCATTAAATGCACCAAGTGCTTGTTGTTTTGGAATATAATACAGTTCTGGATTGGTGTGATAAATTCCCACTTTTTCGGATAAATCCCCAATAATAAAAGGTGTATACGGATGTGCTGTAGTATAAAAATCATAAATAAAGCCCTCTGCCCAGGTATTGTCAAAGGATTCCATCACGTATTGATCGGTAAAAACAGCCGTTTGCAAAAAGCGAGAAACACTTTTTCGCACCCCACGCATCACGTATTGGGTTCCGTTTTTATCCGCTAAACGCAACGATAATGATTGATGGCCTCCACCTGAAATCAAAGGCGTTAATCCCCCTTTAAGTGTATCTAAATTTGCTACAGGAGCCAGAATCGATTGCCCATAGGTAGCACGATAGTGCTCCCCCCATAAGAAACGATAAAAACCACTTTTTTTTGTCCATTTTGTTGGATATACACTGGCCACAATTGAATCTTGTTCTGGTATTCCAAACCCAGTCTTTACTTCTTGTTCTGGCTTAAAAATTTGTTTTTTCCACAGCTGTTGATGTTTTCCATCAACAAAAGAATAAAACGTTACAGCTGTACTTTTATCAGCAGCAATTTCTAGTGTTGCATAGCCCAGTTGTCCCGCAGAAAAACTACCCGGTTCAATCGCTCTAGCAGGTGAAAGATGCCCTAAAGCACCACTTACCACTTGCTTGACCCCTTTCTTTTCTACATATTGCATATTGCGCTCGTGCCCTGAAACGAGCACCACATTATCATACATCTGCGCGATAGTTTGCAAACGCTTGTTAAAGACATTATACTGCTTACTTTGCAAATCTTGGGTATTGACACCAGAGACCGCACGAGTATAGTTGATTAACGATCCCAAAACAGGCAATGGAATCTTCTTTTCAAATGGATATAAATGATCGTTTAACGAGAAATATCCGCCGTGATTTCCTGTACTATACACGGGATGATGCAAAGCTAAAACCACGATTCTATTCTGATTTTTATTAATTTCTCCACGAAGTTCTTCAAAAAAATCTTCTCTTGTTTTGATATCACAATCCTCATTCATATTGGGTTGTTGATCCCAATTTTCCAGGTACCATTGACTATCTACAACAATCAATACGGTTTGTTCATTTACCTTCAAACGTTCGAACCCACAAACTTTACGCGGTAACAACGCCTTTTTATCACTCAAATGCGCGGTTAAATACTTTGAAATATCTTTGATTCCCTCATATCCTTTCTCCCATTCTGCTTCTCCATTGATAAAGACAGTCTCACCTTGAAATCCCTTCGCCCATTGAATAGCGGTAGACAACTGCGCATCGTCTTGGCTTTTGAGCTGTTTTTTTTGTATATTATCTCCTAACAAAACGAGAGTTGATTTTTTATTCGCTTGCTCAAATACACGCGTTAGTTCTGCTAGATGAGCTTGTTCTTCCTGCGATTTCGCTGCCAATAAACCACCAACAAAATAATAGGTATGCACAATTTCACTGCTATTATGGCGTTCTGTATCTGCACGATGAGCGCTTGCCTCTCGATGTTGTGGGCTCAAGGTGGCACAAGAATACACAAAAATCAAGACAATAAAATAAGCCATTGGCTTAATTTTTATACGTTTATCGGAGTTTTGACTAAATAATTTCATATTTTTAGACATCAAAAGAGGGTTGCTATGACTATTTTACAAAAGGTTGAAGAATATATCTTCCAACTATACAAAGATACATTATCACAACAATATACCTATCATAATTTCAATCATACTACACGTGTAGTGAATGGTTTAGAGGAGATATTGGCTCATATTCAAGTCAGTGATAAAGAAGCGATGAATCTAAAGCTCGCTGCTTGGTTTCACGACATTGGTTATACGCAATCCTGTACAGAGCACGAAAAGCACGGGGCTATACTTGCAGAAAACTTCTTAAGTCAACACGGTATTTCCTCGGAAGATATCCAAGTGATTCAGGCCCTTATTTTCGCCACTGAATTACGCCACATCCCAACCAACCTATTAGAATGTATCATCAAAGATGCAGATTTTGCGCATTTAGCAGATGACAACTATATGGAAGTTAGCCACCTACTTTTGCAAGAAATGGCGGTTACCTGTAATCTTTCCTATACAGAAGCAGAATGGAACCAACAAAACCTCAACTTTTTACTCTATAAGCATCGTTTTTATACCGACTATGCACGCCAACAATGGCAACCCAGAAAACAGCAAAATATTTTTGCGATTAGCGACCGCATTGAGAAGGATAAAAAGAAGAAAAACAAAAAAGAAAAAAGAGAACATTTCCGTTCCATTGATACACTATTTCGCACCACCCTGCGCAATCATACGCAACTCAGTGCCATTGCAGACCGCAAAGCAAATATTTTGCTCTCTGTCAATGCAATTATCATTTCCATTTGTCTATCTACGTTGATTCCAAAATTAGATAGTCCTTCGAATGCACATTTAATTGGCCCTACCTTCACCCTTATATTCTTTAGCGTTGCTACAATCATTTTTGCTATTATGTCAACGAGACCAAAAGTTACCGCAGGAACTTTTTCTCAAGAAGAACTCGACAACCACACCGTTAATCTTTTATTCTTCGGTTCGTTTCACAAAATGCCCTTAACTGAATATTACAAAACCTTGCGCGATTTAATTCGCAAGGAAGAAAATATATACGAAGCATTGACTACAGATTTGTACTACCTAGGGAAGGTATTAAACCGAAAATATACGCTATTACGCATTACCTATACCATTTTTACCATTGGAATTTTAGCTTCTGTTCTTGCTTTTGTTCTTGCTTTTAGAGGTATTGGTTTCTAAGAAAGTTAACCATGAGCTGTTGATAATCCAGAAGTTCTAAATTAAAATCAAGATTGACAGATACACGAAGCCCAATTAGCCCCGAAACTCCCTGTAAATCTTCTACTTCAAAGGCTTGGATGGATGGCTGTAAGATCCCTAAATACTGTAAGTATTTGACATACGCCATATAATCATCGCGATCAGCATGAGAAGCAAACACAATGGCAATACTCTTTGGTTGAACAATGCGTTCCTCCGAATTTTGGATCAGAGCCTTATCTAATCGCTTTTTGATAATCTCATAGCGCGTATTATAGGATCCATCAATATCAAATCGCTTTTCATCCATTCGAAACTGAATACTCAAGGAAGCGTCATAAACTAAAATAAGGGAAGTCGCGTCCATCGGAATTTTATCCTGAATGTTGTTGCGATAATGAACACACATTTGTTCAGCCATGACCTGCAACTGCCACAATCTCAAATTCTGTAAATAGGTAATATCAAAAGGGCGATCTGGACAGATTGAATCGCCAATATAAATGTTGTGTTCCACCCCATCTGTTTTAAATCGCTCATAATAATGGGGATAAACTGCTTGTGCGTCCTTCTGTCTTTTGTCTAAAATATCCGAATAGCATTTATTGATTCGTCCAATTTGCTTGTCAAATACCTTGCGGTAACGATAATATACATCCAATTCATAATCCACATACCCAAAATAGGTATTCAACTTTTCCGTATTGAATATATAGCTTTCTTTTTGCAACAAAGGGTGTATTTCTTCTCGAATATAGCTTTGAATTCGTTGTTCTAGTCCAGAATAAAAATGACTCTTCACTTGTTTTGCATACGCTTTGAGCTTTAATCGGTGTTTTTCTAACAAAATATGCTCTCCTGCTTGGGCATAATCATCCAATAACTCCAGTAATTGCCCCAATTGTGCATGTAAATCTTTCTGAATTGCATCATTTCTCAACTGACTCGACCCTTTGATATCGATTTCTCCATACAAAGGAAAAACATCTGGAAAGGCAATAGGCGTCAAGATGTAATTCTTATCCGTTACGCTATCCATATAGTTCTTTTGTGCTTCTTCTAAAAACTTCCAATACACGCTAGGGTGAATCGTTGTATACTCTCGTTGAATAATCGCCTCAATGTGATTCAGGGCATCCGTTCGAACGCGCTCCATCGTTTCGGATATAATAGGCATTAGCTCATTTAATTTCTGCGCATTGACACTGTGTAAATCCCGCGGATTTGTCGATACAATCTCGAGAATTCCCTCAATACCCGTAGAGGTAATAATCGGGCTAAACAAACAGCTTTGTACGTCTTTTTTTAAAAGATTTAAACACATTTCACGATGCTCTTCTTTTTCAATTTCTTGTGCTACATCCGAAATACTAAAATATTGTTTTTGCACCATCAAACGACGATAGGCTTGAGCAGAAATAACAATTTGGCTGTGTTCCTCATTGAGCAAATAGCTATTGACAATCATTACATTTTTCAGCTCTGTTTGCGCCGTTTTATCGCCTTGAAGGACTGTCAATCCGATTTTCAAATTGGGCAATTTAAAAATAGAACTGAATAATTGATTGACAAAATCACCTAGTGGTTTGCGCTGTAACTCGGTTTTTAGGAAACTTTCCTTTAAGAGTGAAAGTGCATTTTCAAACGTCACATCGACCAGACTCAAGAGACCGAATCCTTTGAGGTTCCAGCTCTTTTGCGGAAAATAGTGCTGCCATAGCTCAAAATCATCGTAATTATCCTGCAGAAGTTCAATATCTTTTTGGGTTAACATGACCGCGTTTTCACGGGGACTTAACTCCACGAAATCGGCATTGTATAAAACGCGATAGTAACGAGTAATCCCTCGTTTATCAGGTAAATCAATAAAAAGCGGCTGTGTTAAATCAAACGTCGCATTGAAATAGTAATTCATAATAATACAACAACAAGCGATGTAGTATTCATTCTGATTAAAATTTCGAATTTCTCCTGTATATTTTCCCCCAGCTTCTTCTATAATTTGTTT
The DNA here is from genome assembly GCF_046557355.1 of Myroides sp. DW712. Classification (NCBI taxonomy): domain Bacteria; kingdom Pseudomonadati; phylum Bacteroidota; class Flavobacteriia; order Flavobacteriales; family Flavobacteriaceae; genus Myroides; species Myroides sp. DW712. Next base: position 41,252 of record NZ_JBKFDO010000019.1, on the reverse strand, counting down.
GAACCGACGCGTATGATTAAACATAATGTTTTGAAACGGCATGGACACGGCTTTGATTTCATTATCCGATAAAGCAGAAGGAAAAATAACGTCAAAGAGCTCATTGACTAAATCGTCATACATCGTTTCTAGCGGATTATCTAGCAGACTTTCATCAATAATTAATTGTTGATTTGCTCGTTCCAATAAATCTTCGTAATAGGCTTTTTTATACGGATTTCCATGCTCCTTTGCGATATACTGTTTCAGTTCTGCTTTGAGCTTATCAAAAGAGAATGTAATCTGGAAAGGGGTCAATTCAAAAGCTCTTAGTCTCATATCATTTGGTTCAATAAAGGTTTAAAGATACTAAATCCTACTGTTGTAATCCATTTTCTCTCAAACTATCTTCCTTCTAAAGTTCTAAAAAACGAAAAAATAAAATATTGTACTTTTGCAGGAAATATCGAAAACGATTATGATTAAAATTGGCAATATAGAACTTCCTGATCATCCGCTTCTTTTAGCACCTATGGAAGATGTGAGTGACCCTCCTTTTCGTCGTTTGTGTAAAAAACACGGCGCAGATTTGATGTATTCTGAATTTATTTCTTCGGAAGGATTGATTCGCGATGCAATAAAGAGTAAGATGAAATTGGATATTTTTGATTACGAACGCCCTGTGGGTATTCAGATTTTTGGTGGAGATGAGGAAGCGATGGCCATGTCTGCGCGTATTGTCGAAACCGTTCGCCCTGATTTAGTGGATATCAACTTTGGTTGTCCAGTAAAGAAAGTAGTTTGCAAAGGAGCAGGTGCGGGTGTATTGAAAGATGTGGATTTGATGATCCGCTTAACCAAAGCCGTAGTCAGCAGTACATCTTTACCTGTAACGGTAAAAACGCGTTTGGGATGGGATGAGGAATCCATTAACATTGATGAAGTTGCTGAGCGCTTGCAAGATGTTGGGGTACAAGCCTTGACCATTCATGCGAGAACCCGTGCACAAATGTATAAAGGACATTCGGATTGGACACATATTGAGCGCATTAAGAACAATCCCCGTATCAAAATTCCCATTTTTGGTAATGGCGATATCGACAGTCCACAAAAAGCCTTGGAGTATAAAGAGAAATTTGGTTTAGACGGTATGATGATTGGTCGTGCTGCCATTGGATATCCTTGGATTTTTGACGAAATAAAACACTATTTTAAAACGGGAGAGTTCCTACCTCCTCCTACCATGCAAGATCGCTTAGAAGCTGCTAAAAACCACTTGATCTGGTCAATGGAATGGAAAGGCGAACGCTTGGGGATTGTCGAAATGCGTCGCCACTATACCAATTACTTCAAAGGGATCCACGGATTTAAACCTCATCGTTTAAAATTAGTTACTACCGATGATGTAACGGAATTACTACACTTGTTTGATCAAATTGCAGCAGAATACAAAGATTACGTGATTGGGGAATAGTGAAGGGTGATGAGTGATGGGTTTGAGATGGGAAAATTACCTTAAATAAGAGTAATCCGCACAAAGAACAAAGAGCTTTTGGTTATGGGTAAATCGTGATGTGTAATGCGTGATAGGATAAAAAGCCAAAGAACAAAAAGCAATAAAAAAAGGGATGAGTTTATCTAAAAACTCATCCCTTTTTTTATTTGTCTAATCTAATATAATCGAAAATTCCCCCATCACCTATCACCCATTTCTCATTTCCCATTTCCCATTTCCCATTTCCACTAAGCTATTTCGTTTTATCCGAGACAATGTGCAAATCGCGTTGTGGAAAGGGAATTTCGATATTTGCTTCATCCAAGGCCATTTTAATAATTTCTTGAATTTCATAGGCAGTGTCCCAATAGTCTCCTTTATCAATCCAAGTACGTACATTTAAATCCACAGAACTTTCGCCTAAATGAGTTACAAACACTAAAGGAGCAGGTGTTTTCAGTACCGCTTTGTGTTTGGCTAAAGCATCAAAGATAACCTGTTGTGCAACTTTGATATTTTGGTTATAGCTAATTCCGACGATAAAGTCATGTCGTCTGGATGTAATTTCAGAGTAGTTCGTAATTACAGAATTTGCCAAAGGTCCATTTGGGCTAAATATTTTCAATCCTGTTGGGCCTGTCAGGGTAGTGTACAACAGGTCAATACGCTCCACGGTTCCTTCTGTACCGCTTGGATTGGAGATATAATCTCCTACTTTAAACGGTTTAAACAGCAATACTAAAACTCCACCAGCGAAATTGGACAAACTTCCTTGCAACGCCAAACCAACGGCTAAACCTGCAGAGGCAAAAATGGTTGCAATTCCCGCTACTTGGAATCCCATGGTTGCCGCTACGATAACCAATAGGACCAAATACAACGTTGCTTTTACCACGCTGATTAAGAACCCGCGCACAGACAATTCCACCTCTCGTTTTTCGAGGCGTCTGCGAACCATTTTTAAAATCAATTTAATAAGATAAGAACCTATACCTAAGAATACAAATCCCAAGATAATTTTGGGAATCGCATGCCAAAGCGAATCTAACATTTGTTCCAATCCATTTAATATAATTTCCATAGCTTTCTTTTTTATTTTACACTTAGATTTTCAATTTCTTCTTCATGTCTTTAGACAACGCATCTTTGTGTACCATAAAATCCGTTGTTTTGTATTTCACATACTCTTTAGACATGTACATATACCCTTTATGGTCATTCGAAACCCCCCAAGAGTTTTTCACGATGTAGAATTCACGTCCTTGTTGATCTTTTGCAATGCCGACAATATGCATTCCATGATCATCTGTTGTTGAATAGTTATCAAACGCTTCTTGACGCATTTCAGCTGTTACTTTACGCTCTGGTTTTGGTCCATTGAAGATGTCTTTGCGTTCGTCCTCACTCATATCCTCCCAGTCTTTCTCTGGCACATAGGCTACACCATTTTTCCAGCTGAAGTATTTTTCACTAACATCACCTCCCCAGGCAACTGTAAACCCATTGTTTACTGCTTGATCGATGATATCTGTCATCTCGTTTACTTTTACGTTATACACTTGGTCAAACGCCCAGTTATCTGGCACCAATAAAACAAATTTATCGTAGTATGGATAATTCATATCTGAACCAATTTCAATATAATCCTCTGGATTAATTCCAATTACCTCACTAGCAAATGTTTTAGGCGTATATTCTTTTCCTTCCCATTTAAATTTTTCAGGCACTTCCCCTAAATACGCATCAATTACAGCTGTATAGGCTTTCTCCCAGTTTGGCGTTAATTTTCCATTTGGATTTGAAACCACTGCTTTTAATACGCCTTCTTGAATCGCTGCCATTTCAGCAAATTGATTTTTCTTTGTTCCGTAATGTAACCCTGTATAAACCTCTTGTGGCACAGCTCCATACATACGGTACATATTCATCACATCGTGGAAGGCTCCCCCGTCCCCTAAAGTCACTGCTCCTTGCATGCGCACATACATCTTTCCTTTCTCAATGTAAGCATTACGCGCAGAATAAATTTGTGAAATTTCTACTGGACGTTTCCCCATACGCATCATCTCTGACTCAATAAAAGAATTAGCAGAATAACTCCAACACGTCCCTGAAGATCCTTGGTTTTTAATCGATGTATTTTCAATATCGACAACAGGCTTAAACTGAAAAAGCTCCTTGCTCTTATCACTTGCGTTTAATTTTAATGCATTTACAAGATTGTCTTGTGCAACTGTAGTTGACGCAGTAATTACAGATAAAACTGCCGTCAATACCCAGGATTGAATTGTTTTTTTATTCATTGTGATCGTTTGTTATAGTCGTAAAGATAAAAAAAACATTGGGGAATGACCTTGGGAGGATCGATTTTTTGCTTTTTTGTTGGTTGCTTTTTTGTGGGGATTGGTGAGCGTTGGGTGAGGTTGGGTGAGAATTAAGTGAGGATTGGGTTAGGATTGACTCTAGTTTTCTCCAACACTTCTCCAACCCCGCTCTGAGTATACATAGAAAAATCAGCTTTTTGTCGAAGAACTCTCGAAGGACTCTCGAAGCAAGGTCGAGTTATTCCTAATGTGATTTGCTCTTTGGTGTTTGTTCGTATCATTCTTATGTAAGACAATTCACGCATCACGATTCACGCATCACGATTTACCCTTTTCCAAAAAAAAAGCAACCCTTTCGGATTGCTTGTTCTATTATAGTGTTTCTTTCAACCAGCGGAAAAATTCACCTTGCCATACTTGTGCATTTTGCGGTTGTATCACCCAGTGATTTTCTTCTGGTAAGTATAAAAATCTACTCTTAATTCCTCTCAATTGAGCCGCTTGGAAAGCCTCTTGACCTTGTCCAATTGGCACGCGGTAATCTTTTCCACCTTGGATTACTAAGATTGGCGTATTCCATTTGTCTACCTTATTGATTGGGTTAAAGTTTTTAATTGCATTTTGTGCATCTTGATTGTCTTTTTCCCAGTATGCTCCACCTGTATCGAAATTCGGGAAGAACACCTCTTCTGTTGTTCCATACATACTCACTAAGTCAAAAACCCCACAGTGAGAAATAAACGTTTTGAATCTATTTTCATGAATTCCAGCCAAGTAGAATACAGAATATCCTCCGTAGCTTGCGCCGATTGCTCCTAAACGATCTTTATCTACGTATTTTTCTTTTGCCACGTCATCGATAGCTGAAAGGTAATCTTGCATTGGTTTTCCTCCCCAATCCTTGCTAATTGCTTCGTTCCACTCTACACCATGTCCAGGCATTCCTCTTCTATTTGGCGCTACGATGATATAACCTTCCGCAGCCATCAATTGGAAATTCCAACGGAATGAGTAAAACTGAGATAAAGCTGATTGTGGTCCTCCTTGTGCATACAACAACGTTGGGTATTTTTTGTTCGGATCAAAGTTTGGCGGATATACTACCCAGGTTACCATGTCTTTACCGTCCACCGTTTTTACGATGCGTTTTTCGCTTTTACTCAAAGCAATTTTCGAATAAATCTCATCATTTACCTTTGTAATTTGATTCCACGTTTTTTTCTTTACATCGTAAGAGAAAATCTCGGTTGCATGGTTAAAATCTGTACGTGTTAGCACTACTTTATCCCCATCAAATCCAACAATTCCCGTTACGTCAAAGTTTCCGTCTGTCAATTGTCTTACTACAGGCGCAATGCGTTTTAATCCTGGAAAGTTTACTTCAAATAATTGAACCGTTCCGCCAACGGCTGCAACGAAATATACTTTACTTCCATCTTTACTCCATTTGTAGCTGTCTACTGTTCCATCCCAATTAGCAGTTAAATTTTGCTCTACCTCTCCAAAGCGAACGATGATGTCATTTTTATCTGCCTCATATCCATCGCGTTTCATTTGCAACCAAGTCAAATGTCCTTGTGGTGAATACGTTGGATGCGTATCATATCCAACATTTGCTTCTGTTAAGTTTTTTGTTTCTTTGGTTTCTAGGTTATACTCGTACAAATCCGTATTTGTACTTAGGGCATAATCTGTTCCAAATTTCTTTTTAGATACATAGACAATTGATTTCCCATCAGGCGCCCATACATAGTCTTCTGAACCACCGAATGGTTTTTGTGGGGCGTCATACGGTTCATCCTGCATGATGTCAATTTTATTATCCTTATTGTCTTTGGGTGCATAGAATACGTGATTATGTGTTCCATCGTTCCATGTATCCCAGTGTCTGTAATCCAAGCCATCAAATACGTACGCATCCGCTTGTTGCATGGTTGGATACAGGTCTTTTCCTAATACCTTATTAATTTTCACCGCTTCATCAAATACGATGTGTTTCCCATCAGGCGAAATAGCATTATCGGTAATCTTCTCTTTATAGGATTCAATAGCCACGGGTTTTCCTCCAGTTAAAGGAATCTGATACGTTTTAGATTCAAAACTATTTTCTTCCATTTTGGCATGGGTCACCTTATAAATAAGATTTTTCCCGTCTTTCGTAATTCCAACTGGACTTACTCTCCCTAATTTCCACAAGAGTTCTTTTGTCATTACATCTTGAGCAAAGGTGTTCAAACACGCTAAACTCAAGGCAAACAAAACTATTTTTTTCATATTCAGTAGGTTTATTGAGCGGTAAATTTACTGTTTTCTTTTGATTAAAACAGAAGCTTATCTCCTTTAGACTGTTAAACCTCAACCAAAGTTCCTTTCTTCAAATACCATTAAAATCACAATTTACTCCCTGACTTTCTCTACGATATCCACATAAAATGTAATAAATCGAAAAAAAATATCAAGATTCATTGGAATTGGAATGCAATTTGAAGTGTTATTTTTATCTAAAACATCGAATTATTATAAAAATAATAAGTATTTTCACGGACAAATTTTTTCATCTATGAAAAACAATAAACTTTTTATTGCTATCATCATCGCCTTAGTCTTAGGTATTATTTTCGGGAGTATCATTCATTACTCTCTTCCGGAGTATATTGCTGGTTTTTCTAAAAACATTAAATTACTAGGGACCGTCTTTATCCGATTGGTTCAAATGATTATAGCTCCTTTGGTTTTCTGTACACTTGTTGTTGGAATTGCCAAAATGGGTGATATGAAAATGGTCGGTCGAGTAGGAGGAAAAGCAATGGGATGGTTTATTACGGCTTCTTTAGTATCCTTGGGTATTGGATTAATCTTGGTCAACTGGTTTAAACCAGGAGCCAATGCGAATTTTAATTTAGACAATACTTCATCTGCTAATGATTTGCTCACGCGTACCAATGCCTTAAGCCTCGAATCTTTTATTGAACACTTGATTCCAAAGAGTGTTTTTGACGCTTTTGCCCATAATGAAATTCTTCAAATCGTTGTTTTTGCTGTCTTTTTTGGTATTGCTTTAGCGAGCATTGGCAAAAAAGGAAAGGTGATCATCAAATTATTTGATCGCATTGCAGAAGTAGTACTAAAAATGGTAACCTACATCATGTGGACTGCACCTTTAGGTGTTTTGGGAGCGATTGCAAGTGCGGTTGCTTTATACGGTTTAAGTATCTTCATGACGTACGCCAAATACTTATTGGCTTTTATTTCGGGTTTAGCAGTCCTTTGGGCGGTTTTAATCCTCGTGGGCTACCTCATCCTCGGAAAAGAAGTTTGGCGTTTGCTAAAGACGATTAAAGAGCCTTTACTAATTGCCTTCTCCACTACAAGTAGTGAAGCCGTTTTTCCAAAGCTAGTGGAACAATTAAACAAATTTGGTTGTTCACCGAAAATTGTTTCTTTCACCTTGCCTTTAGGCTATTCTTTCAACCTCGACGGAAGTATGATGTACCTAACATTTGCCAGTATTTTTATTGCGCAAATTTACGATGTACCCATGACCCTTGGGGATCAGATACTCATGCTACTGGTGTTAATGGTAACGAGCAAAGGAGTTGCGGGTGTACCCCGTGCCTCTTTAATCGTCATTGTTGCCACCTGTGCCATGTTCAATATTCCACCGGAGGGAATTGCTTTTATTTTACCTATTGATCACTTCTGTGACATGGGAAGAAGTATGACGAACGTACTGGGAAATGCCTTATCTACAGCCTCTATTGATAAATTTGAACACCACGATAACTCAACCACACCACTTACTGAGAATTAAAACACACTATAAGACAGAATAAAAACAAACTATGGACGAATTTCACATCTCACAACTAATCAATCCTGAGTTCTATATTAACTTAGAGATTGCGGGGCACTCTATTGGAATATACGTTGTACTTTTTATTGTATTTGCCGAAACAGGTTTATTTGCTGGTTTCTTTTTGCCAGGAGATAGTTTACTGTTCTTAGCAGGTATCTACAGTACGGCTTTAATGCAGGAAATTTTCCCGATAGAAAGTGACTTTTTAAACGTTGCCTTACTCTCCACCTTAGTCGCCTTGGCCGGGATTCTCGGTAATACCTTTGGGTATTGGTTTGGCGCCAAGAGCGGAAATTACCTCTACAACGTCAAAGACAACTTCATCTACAAGAAAAAATACCTATACGAATCAAAAGTATTCTTTGAAAGACACGGCGGTAGAGCGATTATCTTCGCTCGATTCTTACCTGTTGTTCGTACCTTCGCACCAATTATTGCTGGGATAGTGCGCATGGATGTTAAGCGTTTTATGCTGTACAATGTGATCAGTTCGTTCTTATGGGCTACAACGCTAATCTTCGCAGGACATTACCTACAAGTTTGGTTGTTAGAAAGCTACGGGATCAACCTAAAAGACTATATTGAATATATCGTATTATTTCTAGTTTTAGTAACTACTTTACCGATTATTATTAAATTGGCAAAAAGAAAGAAAAGTGATACAGCAATAGAAGAATAAAATAAAAAAGCGACGTTGAATAACGTCGCTTTTTTTTATGGATTAACAGCGGGTTTAGCCGTTATAGCTTATTCTGCTGGAGCTAATTCTACAATTAACCCTTCCAGCTCTGGAGCAATACCAATTTGACAACCCAAACGGCTATTGTCTTTGACATTGAATGCCTCCCAAAGCATGGCTTCTTCATCTGGATTCATTTCTGGTAACTCCACTTCGTCAGCGTTATGTACATAACACTGACAAGAAGCGCACATCGCCATTCCACCACAGATACCAATAGTACCTTCTGGAGCTAACTCATAAGCGCGAACCACTTCCATGATATTCATACTCATATCCGTTGGTGCATCTACGACATGTTCTACTCCTTCTCTATCAATAATTGTAATTTTAATATCTGCTGACATGACTATTCAATTGATTTAACAACCGCTTTCTCCGCTTCTTTGCGTGTACCATCAAATCCATTAATACCCGAAACAGTCGTATATTTCAATACGTATTTCTTTCCAGGGTTCAACATGTTATACACACTTTGACACATTAAAGTTGCTTCGTGGAATCCACATAAAATCAACTTTAATTTTCCTGGGTAAGTATTAATATCTCCAATCGCGTAAATTCCTGGGATATTCGTTTGATAATCCAATGCGTTGTTTACTTTAATCGCATTTTTCTCAATCTCTAATCCCCAATCCGCAATTGGACCTAATTTTGGGGTTAACCCAAACAAAGGAATAAAGTAATCACAAGGCACTTCTTCAAGTTCTCCTTCGCGACTAACTACCACAGCTTCTAATCGTGTTGCTCCTTTGAGTTCCACAATTTCTGCTGGTGTAACTAATTTAATTTTCCCTTGATTTTTGAGTGCTTGTACTTTCTCTACAGAATCTAAAGCTCCTCTGAATTCGTTACGTCTATGTACTAAGTAAACTTCGGCAGCTAAATCCGCCAAATAAATACTCCAATCTAAAGCAGAGTCTCCCCCACCAGCAATAACAATCTTTTTACCAGCAAACATTTCTGGTTTTTTCACGAAATACTCCACGCCCTTATCTTCATAAAACGCTAAGTTTTCCAATTCTGGTTTACGCGGTTCAAATGAACCTAAACCACCTGCGATTGCCACTGCTTTTCCGTGGTGCTTTGTCCCTTTATTTGTTGTAACGATAAACGTACCGTCTTCTAGTTTTTCAATTGTTTCAGCCACTTCATTTAGGGTAAATCCTGGTTGAAATTGCTTGATTTGCTCCATTAAATTATCGACTAATTCTGCTGCTCCTACGGATGGGTATCCTGGGATATCGAAGATTGGTTTTTTAGGATAAAGCTCGGTTAATTGTCCTCCTGGTTGAGGTAATCCGTCAATTAAATGACATGTAAGCTTTAGTAAACCTGCTTCAAAAACAGCAAATAGACCCGTTGGTCCAGCTCCAATAATAATTATATCGGTTTCAATCATGGTGTAGTTCTTTAATACAAAGGTACCCTTTGTAACGTTTATTAAAAATGATAAAAGTCAACTATCTGTCAAGATAATACATTCTTTAACAGCTAGTTGACTTGTTATTTTTATCCAACATTAACTACCGTCTCGATTTCTGGTGCATATTTTTTAATTGTAGTTTCAACCCCTGCACTCAATGTCATTTGATTCACACTGCAAGCTGTACAGGCACCTTCTAAGCGAACTTGGACGTGCTTGTCATCAACTATATCAATTAATGTAATATCTCCTCCATCGGTTTGCAAAAACGGGCGAATCTCGTCTAACGCCTTCATAACGTTTTCTCTGATAGTTTCTGATGCCATATATTTAAATCTATAAAATGGTTTTATTTTTTTCCTACCGCTGAACATCCAGCCATAGTAGTAATTTTAATTGCCTCTGTTGGGGGCAATGAATCGTTGCGCAGCACAACTTGCTCTACTACGTTTCTCGTAATTTCTTCGAATACTTTTGCAACGATTGTGTCTTTTTGTAAAGCAGCTGGACGACCAAAATCTCCTGCTTCTCTAATACTTTGTACAATAGGCACTTCTCCTAAGAAAGGCACTTGCAAGTCCTCTGATAGGTTTTTCGCTCCATTTTCTCCAAAGATATAATATTTGTTGTTTGGTAATTCTTCAGGTGTGAAGTACGCCATGTTTTCTACGATACCCAATACTGGTACGTTGATACTGTCCGACATAAACATAGACACTCCTTTTTTAGCATCGGCTAGCGCCACTGCTTGTGGTGTAGATACCACCACTGCTCCAGTTACAGGTAGGGATTGCATAATTGACAAGTGAATATCTCCTGTTCCAGGAGGTAAATCTAATAATAAGAAGTCTAATTCACCCCAATCTGCATCAAAAATCATTTGATTCAAGGCTTTAGCTGCCATGGGTCCTCTCCAGATAATCGCTTGGTCTGCTTTGGTAAAGAAACCAATCGATAAAAGCTCAACCCCATAGGAACTGATTGGCTTCATTTTAGAACGTCCATCCACCTCAACAGAGATTGGTTTTGCATTCTCTACGTCAAACATTATTGGCATAGAAGGTCCATAAATATCGGCGTCTAAAACCCCAACGCTAAAGCCCATATTGGCTAAACTCGCTGCAATATTAGCGGTAACGGTAGATTTTCCAACGCCTCCTTTTCCAGATGAAATCGCAACAATGTTTTTAATTCCAGGTATTGCTTTCCCTTTTATTTCTGGTTTTTCAGGTGCCTCAACTTTGATATTTACTTTTACTTTAGCCTTTTCATACACTTGTTCGTGTATCACTTTCATTACATCTACTTCAGCTCTTTTCTTAATGTGTAAAGCGGGGGTTGATAAGACTAAATCGACAACTACCTCATCTCCAAAGGTCATCACGTTGTTAACTGCCCCACTTTCAACCATATTTTTACCTTCTCCAGCAACAGAAATAGTCTCTAATGCTTTCAGAATATCTTTTCTATCTAATTTCATTATATGCGATTAGTTTTCAATATTTTACTATAAATCTTGACTTACGCAAATATAGCAGTTATATTTGAAATTTTGATGTTAATATATTCTAAATGCAACCCGCTAGCTCACTTGATACTATAGCCGATTGGTGTAATTTAAAGCTCTTTTTTTCGCTAAAAAAACGCGTTTTATTTCATTTTGAATACGAGCAAATTCCGAGCGAAGCAATTGGTTTTTAGCAGTATTAAAGGAGAAGACATCTGCCTTTCCATTCTCGTATTTTACTTGTGTCGTGTGAAAGGATTTTTGCGCCAAGGCAATGCTTTTTTCAAGGGATTCACTCAACAGTTCCACCTGATTCAACTCTTGTATCAATCGGTCATTTTCTTTGGAAACAAATCGCTCTTTATCCAGTATTTTCAAGGCATTTAACTGTCTCTCCACCTTGTTTTTTCGCAATTGTCGAGCCACAGTTCCACCCTGAAAAACGGGGATTAACACCCCTATTCCAACATAGTGACTTTTATTATCTCCCCACTGTCTAGAGAAGGATTCCACTTGCCAATCCAAGCCCGTTTTAAAGGGCTTGGAATAAAAAGATCCGAATTGATAATTCCCCGTCAATCGAGGGTAATTCTTCGCGCGAATTTCCCTTTCTTCTACCTCTAATATTTCTTGATAAACGCGTACTTTTTCCACTGTAGGATTGAATTCATATTCCAATGAATATCCAACAAATTCCTGTTCAAAGACTAGAGTAAAATCTTCTGTTTCTAACGTATCTATATCCAACAATTGCAACAACTGCAATTGTTGATTTTTTAGCTCATTACGGGTCTCCTGCATGCTAATCTTTTCATTCGCAAAGACATATTCAATATCGTAGCGATCACTTTGTGGTTTTGCTCCCGCTTCTACTTCTTTCGTCACCCGATCCAAATTAATCCTGCTATTTTCCAATTGATGTTCTTGTAATCTATAATATTCTTGTGTACCAATAATTTTAAAAAAAAGATCTAAGATACGCTGTTGATAAGCAAACTTTACTTCTTCTTCCTGTAAACCTGCATAGGAATTAGCTACTATTTTCATCTGACGATCCATATAATCAGACCAATCAAACAAGGTAATGGAGGCATCCACAGCTGTTTGTAGCGATTGAATATTTGAACTGACCCTTGTATTGGTTGTAGGGTTAATTGCCGATCCATAATTGAAGCTCTGAGAAGCATTTACTCCCACTTGAGGCAAGAAATAAGACCCTATACTTCGCTGCTGCACCTCCACAGCATTTTTCTCCAGCTGTGCAATCATCAATTCGTAGCTATTTTCTTGTCCCAAACGCATACAATCACTTAACGTCCACTTTGCTTGCGCAAAGAGAAACGACGTAGAAAATACAGCTAGTAGTGCCCAAATTTTCTTATTCATAATTGATGTATTTCAATGTTGTTATACGGGTAGCCTTGATGGATTTCCATACCACTAACAGCATAGAAAAAAGCGTTAAGCTGAGAAAAGCGATTAAAAACGGGCCACTTGATAGGTCTATGCGGTAAACAAAATCTTCTAACCACAGCTGCATCAGGTAGTATACGGGATATACAGATAGTATAAATCCCAATAGACAGTACACCAAGAAACGGGCAGATAAATTGACTATGAGTTCTTTTCTACTAGCCCCTAATACTTTGCGTATAGCAATTTCTTTTAATCGGCTTTCGATACTAAAAGACACAATAGCCATCAATCCAAATAGCGCAATAAACATTGATACGCCCATCAAACATAAAAACAAGGTGCGCTGATATAAGGTCTTTGCATAACTCGCTTTAAAATCGGTATTAGCAAACTCATATTCCATCGGATAGGTTGACTCTACTCGTTTACGCCAAAATACGTCTAACTGATTGAGTGTTTGTTGTACCTTCGTTGGTTCTATTTTTATGGAGATATTTTCCATAAGTCCTGAAAACCACCCCACTGTATTGGGCATAAAATAGGTTACTGGCGGAATTGTTCGAGTAAAACCTTCTATTTTCATATCCTTTACAACGCCAATAATTTCAAAATCTCGTCCGTTCCATCGCATCGTTTTTCCGATAATGCCATCAGAAAAATGGAAATTTCTTTTATACGTTTCGTTAACGACAATCTTATTGATACTATCTGAAGCAAAAGCACGGTCAAAAAATCGCCCTTCGACCAATTGACCGTCAAATACACGGAGAAAATCGTATCCTACAGGTACATTTTCACTTTGAACAGAAATTTCTTCAATCATATTACTTGAACTACTCCCATAACCGGCACCCATCAGCATGGAATGGTTTACAGCCGCTTTGACTCCATCAATTTTTTGTAGATCTGCCTCTATGCGTTGATAGATTACATTGCGTTGGTTTTCGTCTTTGACCTTAAAGCGAATATTGACCACTTGATCGCCATTAAAGCCCAAATCTTCTTGTAAGAGATGGCTGACTTGTTGTTGAACAAAAATAGCCGTAGACAAAAAGAAAAACGCAATAACAAATTGAAAAACCAATAGCGCATTACGCAAACGCATCCCTGATCTACTTCGAGAAAAGTTACCTTTCAATACTTTAATTGCATCAAAAGAGGCGACAAAGAGACTCGGTAAAACACCTAAAAGCAGGTATACCCCAAGCAAAAGTAGACCAAGAACAGACACTAAGGACAAAAAATCCGTTGTCAGAATTCGACTGACTAAAATATTAAAATAAGGCATGCCCAATTCAACGAGTACCAGGGCTACTGCAAAAGACAGCAAGGTTGTTATTGCTGCTTCAAACATCATCTGTTTCATCAACTGACGCTGTGTACTTCCGATGGCTTTTCGAATACCAATTTCCTTAGCCCGCTTAAAGCTTTGTACAAGTGTGAGATTAATCGCATTGACAAGCGCTAACACCAAGAGTAAAATTGCAGAAAACAACATGATATTTACAATTTTGTTTGCCGCAGGTCCTGCTCCTAATCCGTTGGATTTCGGATTGAGGTAAACTCCACTCAGTTCATTGTAATTCAACACCATAAAACCTTTCATCTTTTCTTTCAACTCTGCAACAGAAACTCCTTCTTCTTGGGCATATATCTGTGTAATTTCTTTGTAAAACACATCCTGTAATTGCTTTTCAGCTTCGTGTATTCCAACTCCATCTCTTACTTTAATAAGGAGCGTATAGTTGTGATCTCCCCAATTATCTGCACGATTATAGGCAATTTGATTTTCTGTTAAGTAAGAAGTCAGCCCCTTAAACACGACCGAACTATTACCCGGTATTTCGAAAACAAATCGCACGGTTAATACTTTTCCATTGTCTAGTTGTACGAGTTTCCCCGTAGGATCAACGCCTACACCAAACAAACGCGCGGCTTCTTTCTTTTCTAGCGCTAGGGCATCTTTGTAATTTTGCTTGTAATCTTCCGCACTACCAAATACAGGGGTGAAAGGGAAAAACTCGAAAAAATTCGCTTGTTTCTCGTCAATATCATATAGGAAATCCGTTCTTCCTTCCACCACTACGCTCATCGAATTGAAAGACATATAGCTAAAGTTATAGGCTTCAATAATAGAGGAGGCTTGATCTAGCTGGTTGGCAATAGGGGCAGGAAACCAATTTTTGAAATAGGAATCTGCGGTTCCTTCTACTTCGTAAATTTTGTTTTTATAGGGATTCCATTGGTTAAAGCTATGTTCATTTTTCCAATAGAATAGCACAATAATCAACGCCGCCAATCCAAGTGCTAATCCTATTATATTGAGCATAGAAAACCATACATTTTTTTTAAAATGCCAGAGATATAACTTTAACCAATTCGAAATCATGCGTTGTATATTAATTTACTTTTTCAATTTTTCCACCAGAAGATTTACTCACTTCTACCAGAGTAGCTGATCCATAAATCGAAATTTTTCCTGAAGAACTTGCCTTTCCTCTTACCTCATCTGATACTGTAAAACTCATAGATCCAGACGAACTCGCTTTCCCTTCTAGTGTTTTTATAGCTAAATCTTTCCCGTCAATTCTACCCGAACTTGACACCTTGGCAACAACCGACTTTGCCGTTCCGTCCAATTCAAGTTTTGCCGAGCTACTTGCCGCTACCTCTACTTTATTTCCTTTTAAATCCAGGTCAACTTTAGCTGATGAACTCACCTCGATAGTCGTGTTATTCGCTATTTCAAATTTTCCTTCCACTTTTGCTGAAGAACTGGCAACTACATCTAAATTATCCGCTTGTACTAGACTTCCATTAAATTTTCCAGAGCTACTAACGGCTACTTTAAAATCTTTTGCCAACACTTTGTTCTGCACATTAATAATGGCTGAAGAAGAAACATAGGCTCCCGTCAATGTTGGGTTACTCACTTGTACATATACGCGTTTCGATTGGTTGTTAAAAAAACCCTTCGGTGTTTCAATAAACACATGCAATACCCCATTTTTCACCTCTGTTTTGACATATTGTAGATTCTCTTCTTCCTCTACACGTACTTCTACACTTTTGGCCGCTCCATAGGTAAAATCGAGCTGAATACTTTGTGACACTTGTACGCCCGAGAAATCGGCTACTTGTCTTTTTTCTTGCTTTTGAGCAAATACTGTACTTCCCATCAACAGGAAGACTAACGCGATTTTTTTCATGATCTATAATTTTTTTAGTTTAATTATTCATATTTAATATATTTCAATACATTGACCTGGACTGCTTGACGAACTTTAATATATACAGTAATAAAGGTCAACACCATCAAAAACAAAAAGGCAAAAACAAAATTAACCCACTGAATGTCAATGCGAAAAACATAATCATTCAACCAAGCATTCATAAAGTAATAGCTGGGATAAATAGAAAGCCCAAATCCAATTATCGCTAGCAAAAGATAACGCTGTGACAATTGTCTCATTTGTTCGTTATTAGAGGCTCCTAATACTTTGCGAATGGCAATTTCTTTATATTGATTGGCAATGGTAAACGAAGCCATACTGTACAAGCCAAAGAGCGCAATAAACACGACAATCACACTTAGCACCAGTAGAATATTCCGTTCTTGCATACTACTTTTGAAGATATGCGCAAAACGACGATCTACAAACTCATGAGAAAAAGGATATGCTGCAATATCAAGTGCCTTATATACCTGTTCTGATTGTGCGATAATCTCTTCCGTTTTTGTAGGATCAATCTTGACATATAATTCATTCACATTCAAAATCTGCCAATCAAAAATTTTCAGATTAAAGAAAATCATAGGGGCATAATCAGACTTAAAACTCCCAGTATGATAGTTATCCACAATTCCAATGACAGTAAACACAGAGCCATTCCAATTGATTTGTTTACCGAGAATAGCTGAATCTCCAAATTTATCCTTAAGGTATTGATTAATAAGGATATTGCTAATGGTATCAGAAGCTATCTCCTGTTGAAATGATCTTCCTTCGACCACTTTTATTTCCATCATCGTTAGAAAATCCTCATCAATTCCAACATTCATAACTTGGACAGAGACACCTTGATGGGAAATTGAACTTGAATTATATCCACCACCACCAATAGCAAGCGTAGAACTACCTACAGCTTCAACTCCTTTTATTTGCAATAATTCTGCTTTATAGATATCATATAGTTGCTGGCGCTCTTTTTTCTGTTTTGAACTTAAAAAGGGTAAAATCAGTATTTCTTGCTTAGTGAATCCCAAATCTTTATCTAGCATATAATTCACTTGTTGATAGACTACCATCGTTCCCATCATGAAAAAAGAAGCAATCGCAAATTGAATAATCAACATCATATGTCTCACACTAAATCGTTGATTATTTTTCAAAAACTCTCCTTTTAAGAGTCCTGTTTTTGATACTTTTCGAAGAACCAAAAGCAATACAACAGCAAGGAAAAAAGCCAATCCTATGATAAACGTTACACCAAAAACAAGTTCTTGTATCAAATTAAAATACAACTGCGAGTGCAAAAATACGCGCAGTGAAGGCAGTGAAAATTCGACAAAAACAAAACTCAGTCCTGTAGCAAAAAGTAGGGTCAAACAGCTTTCGAAAAACAGTTGCCAAAAAATAGCGGTATAACTACTTCCAACCACCAAACGCACACCAAACTCTCGATGTCTTTTAAGACTTTGCACGATGGATAGATTCATATAATTCACCACAGACAAGATCAAAATAGTTAAGGATAATCCAATAAGAATATACAATCGCTGACTGTTAATTGCGGGTTCTAATGTTCCGTTATAATTAATATCCGTAATCATATGTTGTCCAGACAAAGGAAATAAGCGATGAATCTCCATCGTCTCTCCTTCCTCATCCAAATATTCTTGCACCGTTTTTCCTTGTTCTTTAGCTAAGCGGACATACACATGTTCATACATGAGATTGCTTATAGCGGCAGCAACCGCTGTGGTTTGCGTTTGATCTCGAAGCTTGATATATAAAGTTGCATTGTAATTTCCCCAATTTTGCTGTTCTTTGGCCACAACTCTTTCCATCCCTGAAAAGAGCATATGAGGCGCAATAGAATTACGCGTGTCGCCAAAAGTATATAGTCCTTTAATGAGATACTCCTCCTCTTCAAAGGTAAAAGTCTTTCCTAAAGCCTCTTTTCCGAACAATTCTTCTGCATACGTATCGAGTACCAATACACTATTAGGCTCATCTAAAACAGCCTCACCTTGAACCAGCTCAAAAGGGAAGAAAGAGAAAAAATTAACTTGTACTTTTAATCCTTTAGAAAAAAGGATTTTTTCTCCTTCAAAAACCAAACTACTTGATATGTAATTAGACAGATACATATAGTCATCGATAACCTGTTTTTCCTCTTTTAAATGTGGTCCAACAGGAAAAGGAGCTAACATCCAAATATCACCCTCTCCTAAATCTGCACTGATAATAAACACTTCGTCTTTATGCGGATTCCATTGATCATAACGAATTTCCTCATTATAATAAAGATAAGCCAATAAAACGCCCCAAATACCAATAGCCAAACCCAATACAGTAAGAATAAAATACACTTTATTCTTCTGTAGATTTGTTCCATATATTTTCAGCCAATTTTTAATCATTTGTTCGGTATCCTTACAATTTATTATTCATATTTAATATACTGCAACACATTTATCTTTGTTGCAGCATAGGCGCGACTAACGACAATAAGTAGCGTTAAAACCATTATTAATAGTAAACACACGAGATAAACTTCATATCCAATTTCAATGCGGTAGGCATAATTGTTCAACCATCTATTTAATAAATAATAATTAGGCAATAGGGATAGTCCAAATCCTAAGATTGCGTAGAGTACATATTGATAAGATAAACGCAGCGTTAAGTCCTTAGAATTGGCTCCTAACACTTTGCGGATAGCAATCGTTCTTAACTTGGTTCCAATTGTATAAGAAGACACGGCAAATAAGCCAAATAGAGCAATAAAGAGAACCAAATAGCTCAAATAAAGCATCACTCGTTTTTGCACTTGTACTTGTTCAAAAGATTGAGCGAATTTTTGATCTACAAACTGATACTCGAAAGGTTTACTCGTCTCTACGTGAAAAGTAAGCCACAATTTTTCCAAAGCGGGAAGCACAGTTTCCAGCTGTTGAATATCCACCTTTACACTTACTTTGTTAAAATTAAAATATTGTTCAGAAGGCAAAATAAACATCATAAAGCCTATTGGATGTTCTAACCCTGCGGCATGAAAATCGCGAACTACCCCTACAATATTTCTTCTAGCCAATTGTAGCCCATCTATATTTTCTTTCTGAAGATGGCGAAATAAAGTTTCATTGATTACCGCGTTTTCAATACTGTCATTCGCTAAGGTATGCGTTAGGTATCGACCTTCTTTCAAACCGATTTGCATCATTTCCAGATATCCATCCTCTACATTAGAAACGGCAATTTGCACAGGAACCCCTTCATAGGGAAAAACCATAACAAATCCGCTTCTTCCGCGATCGCCATAATCTAAATCACTAAAAGCGACTTGTTCTACGCCCTTTATTTTCAGTGCTTCTTGTTTGAATGTCTGATAGGTGCTCTCTTTGTCTTTACCGTAAAGCTCCTCTAAAAAAGGAAAGCTCATCACCTGATCTCCTTTAAAACCTAGGTCTTTAGCAACCATATAATTTACCTGTTGATAAACAATATAGGTTCCTGTCATAAACCAACCAGCAATTGCGAATTGAATAATCAAAAAGCTATTTTTTAACACACTTCCTGCCCGACTGCGGTGGTAATTTCCTTTGATTACCTTCAACACCTGATAATTAGCCAGGTAAAGGGCAGAAGGTAAGCCTCCAATCACCAAAATTAGAACAAAGATGCCCACAAATAAGTACAGAACATCGTTCATTTTGACTTTGATATGTGTTTCCAGAAAAGAATTAGCAAAAGGCAAAATCCACAGGACAAAGAAGAATCCCAACACAGCAGAAAGCAGTACTACGATAGCTGTTTCCAATAAACTTTGCATCATGATTTTCCCTTTAGTTCCGCCTAAAACCTTGCGAACGCCAACTTCTTTGCCCCTAGAAAGACTTTGAGAAAGCGATAAATTGACATAATTAAATAAGGCCAAGAGTAACATGACCCAAGACAATCCAACGATTACATACAAAAACTGAAGCTTTGTAGTCGGCGTTGGAATATTGAGTACATCTGCATTACTAAAATGAAGGGTTGCTAGAGGATGTGCTATATAGTTCAACTCATATAGTCCGCCATTTGATTTTAAAAATTCTTCTAAAGAAACATTTTGTGCTTGCGCTAAAGCCTTCAAATTATAGTGCTTATAAACACTGTCTGCAGCTTGGGTCAAAGCATCTTTCTGCTTTGTTCGCACTAAAAGGGAAGCACTACTGTGATTCCAATTATCAACTAAATCTTCAGGTATAAATTGATGATCATTGACAACCGCATCTGGTGCAAAACTACTGCGTTTATCTTCCAAATCATAAACCCCAACTACGGTATACCACACTTCGTCTAGGAAGACTTGTTCGCCAACAGGATTCACTCCCGCTCCAAAAATCAACCTTGCTTTTTCTTTTTCTAAAGCAATTTCTTTGGGATTTTGAAAAAGAGTAGACGTCGTTCCATACATCAAGGGATAAGGGAAAAAATTGAAAAAACTCGCATTGGTTTGCAACACATGCTCCACGGTGTATTTCTTCTTCTTATACGCTACCTCAGCGGGAAAATAACCACTGTATAAGACATAATCTTCTACAAAACTATAGTGTTCTTTCAGCAGACTAGATAATATATAAGGCTGAGCACTTGTTTCGCCAGTCTTTCCTTGACTTTCTAGTAAATAAATCTCGTCCCTATTTGTATTCCATTGTTCAAATGCGTGTTCTTCTTGCCAATAAATTGTCGACAAAAATACCGCTGCTATTCCAATAGCTAGACACAATACATTGAGTAAAAAATAAGTTTTATTTTTTTTACTTTGAAATAAAAATACTTTCAACCAACTCTTAACCATAACTATTCGTATTTAATATGCTTAATAAAATCAACCTTTGTTGCAAGGCGCACTTTTGTCCAAACAATGAAATACACCAACCCCACCAAAAAGAGAAAGGAGAAAACAAAGGGATACCCCATTATCTCTTGTTTATACTGAAATTTATCCAGCCACATATTCATGACCCAATACACGGGATAAGCGGTAACTAAGCAAGCAACAACCACCGCAACAAAGAAGTTTCTTCCAAAAAGCGCAAAGAGTTCAGCTGTACTAGCTCCTAATATTTTTCGAATAATAATTTCTTTTTGTTTTTGTTCTAAATGAAGAGATAAACTTGCATATAACCCGAACAAAGCCATGAATACAACGGCTATAACCCAAACAAAAAACATATGTTGTTGTGATTTTACGTGTTGATAATTAGCGGCAAACTGATCAGCAATCGTTTGATAGTGGAATGGATATTCATAGTCCACTTGCACCACCCAAAACGCACGTAAACGCTCAAGGGTTTCAAGCCAATCGATATTTTCATCGAATTCGATGGAGAGGTAATTAATTCCATAGGGTAAAAACTCTATATCCTTCCATTGAAACAACAAAATGGGTTGTACTGCTTCTTCAAACCCGTTGCTGAAATAATTTTTCACCACACCTTCAATTAAATAGGTACTTCGATCATAGGAAATCACATTTCCCAACGCATCGAGAGGCGTTACTCCCATATTGGCCGCAAACTGTTCATTAATCCATACTTTGGGTAAGCTATCTACTTCTATAGGACGATACGCTAGGGTTTCAAATCCCACCATATCAATATACGCTTCATCAATTCCCTCCATAACAAAATCCGGAATTTTACGCATGCCATAGTAAGCCGTATATTTGGTTTTAATCGATTTATCTTCATAGGCAATGGTGGACAAAGCGACGTTTTTAATTCCATCAATTTTTTGGATTTGTTGAATCAATTTATCATTGCGATATAACTTACGACGGATTTGCTGGGTAAACAACTTCACTTGTATCACCTGATCTCCACTAAAACCTCGTGGTTTTTCCTCCATAAATTGCACTTGACTAGCAATAATCCATCCCCCAACAACAAAGAAAAAGGCAATAGCCATCTGTATAAATAGGCTGTAGGTGCGCAATCGCAGCCCTCTTTTTTGTTTTCTATAGGTTTTCCCTTGATACAACTGACGCAGTAGTCGAGTAGCATAAAGCGAGAGAATACCACCAGCCAAAAAAACAATAATACCAATCACAAAAGCAATACCTCCCCAGAGAACAGGATGTCTAATTCCTATCGTTTTATGCAAAAATTGATTGTAAATCGGCATACTAAACTCAATGAGTATTAAAGCTATTCCCATAGCGATAAGGACATTCATCAACGTCTCAAACCCAATCTGCAACGATAATTTTCCTTTGGAATTTCCTAAGATTGCACGTACTTGGAATTCTTTCAATCGCGACAATATCCCTGCCTGATTTAGGTTGATGTAATTCAATACAGCCAATACAAAAATGAGTACCGAACACCCCACAAGTAAATACAGCGTTTCCAACTTCGTTTTTCCCTCTAGTAAGGCCGTTTGCTTAGAAATGAAACGTCCTTCTTTTAACGGAGAAAGCCATACGTGGTATTTTTCCATTTCTTCTTGGTTGCCAAACATCTGATCTTGATTATTTTCAACCAAATCCACTACGTGGTTTTCTATATTTTGTGTCGGAACACCTTTTTTAAGTTTTACTACTAGTCCCCCTCCATTTTCCTGCCATAATGCTGCTTCTACTTCGTTATTCCACTCCATACTCATTAACACTACATCGGGCATAATGGTTGCTTTTTGGTCTAATTGATACACCCCAGCAATCTGATACGAACTGTGAGCCAAGGACAACGTTTGTCCAATTGGATTTTGAAAAGGAAAAAACTGTTGGGCAATTTTTTCAGAAATAGCAATCTGACTAGGATTTGCTGCTACTTCAACGGCGCTTCCATACACAAACTTAAAATTGAAAAAGTCAAAGAAAGTAGATTGGGTGTTTACTATTTTCCCTACAACTGCTTGATGAAAATTACTTTCTGCATAAAAATCAAGATAATCCAGTGCATAGTAACAATAGTTTTCAATCTGCTGTTCTTGGAGTAATTGAGGACCTATGGCAGCTGGAGCAACAATTGCATTACCTGCTTCTCCAACAGTTACATTCACTTCATACAGTTGATCGACATCCGCTAACCATTTGTTATAGCTCCACTCATCTTGGATAAAAAAGAAAGCCAAAAGCAGGCATGCCATACCAATCCCCAATCCTAAGATGGTCCAACAAAAGAACCAAATGGATTTTTGGATGTTTTTCCGAAATGTATGAAACCAACTGTACAGCATAAAAGGAATTAATTGGATTTAACAGACCCCATAGAATCCGTATATTTTTTCAATTCTTTAGGGGTATTGTAATAGATGACTTTCCCCATGGAATCCGCATAAGCATTTAAGCTCTCGATGGGGTACACCTCTGCTTTTCCCATCGAATCCGCTTCTACTTTGACAAATTTAGCCTTGAGGCTTTTTCCATCAAACTTCGCTGCGCTATCCACGTTAATCGTTAAATTTTCTGCATCGCCCGTTGCCGTTGCATGAGCCGCACTATCTAAGTTAACCTTGATATTCTTTGCTGTGATATCGCCCTCATATTTAGAAGCTGAATCCAAGCTAATGGTTACACTATTTGCAGTGAAATCCCCTGTTAATGAGGCAGCCGCATCTCCTTTAATTATCACTTGATTCCCTTGCACACGTCCATTTACTTGTACACGTACTGTGGTACTTACATCATACTCTACAATCTTGGATTGCGCAATGAATACTTTAACCCTACTTTTATACACGATTTTACTCCTGTTTTTTTTCGTGCTCATATCAATATAGAGTACACTCCCCAATTGTCGTACTCCAATATTTTCAATATCTTCTTGTACACCTTCTACGCGAACAGTCGTTGACGAGGAAGTAGCATCTACCTGAATTTCAATGGGCATAGAAGCAACCAATTTGGTTACATTTCCCGTAATTGTATGTGTTTGTGTTGCTTGTCCATGCATCAGTAAGCTGAACAACATCAACAGTAAACTCAAGAAAAAACGTATCATACTTTTGGTTTTTTTAAATGGTAAAAACATCTACAATCTTAGTATTGATTTTTTCTGATAAAATCATACCATCCTTCATCAAGATTGTGCGCTCTGAATAAGAGGCATCGTGATGAGCGTGCGTAACCATAATAATAGTTGCTCCTTGTTGGTGCAATTCGGTTAATAGTTCCATTACCTCTGCTCCATTCTTACTATCCAAGTTTCCTGTGGGCTCATCAGCCAAAATAATTTTTGGATTAGTAATCAGTGCGCGCCCTACCGCTACACGTTGTTGTTGTCCTCCTGAAAGTTGCTGCGGATAATGTTTCAAACGGTGCACAATATTCAAGCGCTCCGCGATTTCCATCACGCGCTTTTTGCGTTCACTACTCGGTACTTTATTGTAAATTAGAGGTAATTCGATATTGTCATACACCGTTAGTTCATCAATTAAATTAAAGTTCTGAAAGATGAATCCGATATTTTCTTTTCGAATCAAAGCACGTTGATTCTCAGTCAACCCCACCATTTCTTTTTCCAATAAACGATAACTCCCTGACGAAGCATCATCCAACAATCCTATAATGTTTAACAGGGTCGATTTTCCGCATCCTGAAGGTCCCATTACGGAGATAAATTCTCCCTTTTTAACTTCCAATGAAACTTCATTCAATGCGGTTGTTTCCACTTCTTCGGTTTGAAAAATACGAGACAATTGTTTTATTGCTATCACCATACTTAATCTTTTAACTGTAAATAATTCACTCTTAAATAGTCTTTATAACTTGAAATAATAACGTCTTCTCCTTCTGATAATCCAGAAACAACTTCATAATAGGCTGGATTTTCACGCCCAAGTTCCACGGATCTCCGTTCTGCCTTACCCTCTTTTACCACATATACCCATTCGCCTTTGGTATCTGTAACAAAACTTCCTTTGCCTAGCAATAAGCGTTGCTCCTTACCTGAAAGGAACAACTTGATTCCCATACTATTGCCCTCTTGTAATTTTAATTGCATCTCATTCATAAAGTTCAACTGTACTTCAAATCGCCCATTGATAATTTCTGGTAACACTTTAATCACCTCAACCGATACCAGTTGTCCTTTGATATCCACCTGTCCCTTTTGACCAACGACTATGCGATCCAAATAAAATTCATCGACATTAGCAACTAATTTATATCCTTCCAACACATCGATTTTACCAATACTCTCTCCCCCATTATACGTTTTTCCTAACATAGGATCAAAAGAAGACAACCGACCAGCAATAGGGGCACGTAGTAAAAAATTTTGTTTGTTCTCTTTCAATTTCTCCAAACTGCGCTGAATCACTACTAATGACTGATTAATCTGCCTTACCTGTACTTGATTGGACTGTTTTTCTTTCTCTACACTCTGTTCCATTAATGCTTTTCTCTTCTTTTGATAGGTAAAGCTTTCAACGGTCTGATTCCATTCATTCAAAGATAAAATCTCTTGGTCAAATAATTTCTTATTTAAAGTATATTGTAGCTCCGCATTTTTATACTCGTATTCAATACTAATCAAATCTTTCATTAGTCCGATTTCTTGATTGCGAATCGTCATCAGATTGACGTTTAGATTGTTCATTTGCTCAATCAAAGAAGATTCTTGAGACATATAAGCCAATTCAGAACTAGGATTATGCAACAACACCAAAGGATCTCCTTTTTTAATAGTCGCGCCATTTTCTACAAATATTTCACTCACTGCCCCACCTTCTGTAATATTAATCAACAAGGATTGTAAAGGTTCTACCTTGCCCTGAAAAGAAATATACTCTTCAAAAACGCCTTCCTTTACTGCTACAATTCGAACTTCTTTTTTTGATACATGAAGCACAATATCTTGAAAAAAAGTAAAGTAAGAAGCAAATCCTAGGAGGAGTAGCCCACCAATTATTAGCAAAATTCTCTGTTTTTTTCTATTTTTACGAGGCAGAACTCTGTCCATAGTACTTTCTTTTACAACTATAGCAACAAAACCATGCCATAGGATAAACAAAACATAAAATACTATCAATCAGAAGATTAAATATTAATTAATTTTTAATGTGTTCAATAATGAACACTAGAATGTACGGTTTCAACTCCTACACTCCATCAACATGAGAAAGACAAATGCTACCCTTTTGGTTTTAGACGACAATTCCGAAGTATTAATCGCGGCTAAACTGCTTTTAAAGCGTCATTTTGAATCTGTTTTAACGAATAATAACCCTAAAAAAATCTTCGAAATTCTCCAAGAAACAACCGTAGATGTTATTATTTTAGACATGAATTATCGCGTTGGCTTTGAAGACGGAAAGGAAGGAATTTTTTGGTTCAAAGAGATTCGATCCAAATACCCGCAGATCCAAATTGTACTCATGACCTCCTATGGGAATGTTGAGACGGCTGTTGAAGGAATCAAACTAGGTGCGATTGATTATATTTTAAAACCCTGGGACAATGAACAGCTGATTGATTTAATTAAGAAAGCGGTGCAGCAAAAGCGCAAAAAAGAGCATGAATTCATTCCTACTTCAACACAAGAAAACAGCTACTTTGAGGGAAACTCACCAGCCATACAGCAAACGTATCGCATGGCACAGCGCGTCGCACAGACCGAGGTCAACACCCTATTGCTAGGAGAAAATGGAACCGGAAAATATGTGCTGGCCGAATATATCCATCAACATTCTAGTCGGAAAAACCAGCCCTTTATTCATGTTGATTTGGGATCACTCAATGAAAACCTATTTGAAAGTGAGCTCTTTGGCTACGCAAAAGGGGCTTTTACGGATGCCAAGCAAGATACAGCTGGTCGATTTGAAGCGGCACATGGAGGAACGATTTTTCTAGATGAGATTGGCAATATTCCGTTGCATTTACAGGCAAAGCTATTGCAAGTTATTCAATCCAAGTCCGTTATTCGACTGGGAGAATCTCAACCTCGTCCCGTTGATGTTCGCATCATTACCGCAACCAATGCTGATATAGAAACAGAAGTTGCACAAAAAGAATTTCGCGAAGATCTTTACTACCGCATTAATACGGTTGTATTACAACTTCCTGCTTTACGTGAACGCAAGGAAGATATTCCGGCATTGCTTGATTTTTTTATGACTCAGTATGCCGAAAAATATCAAATTGCACGACCTAACATCCATCCACAAACGCTAGAGTCTCTCTGCAATTATGAGTGGAAAGGAAATATTCGAGAGATGCAAAACCGCGTAGAGCGTGCCTTGATTCTAACCGAAGCAGAGGAACTGCACCTATCCGATTTTGGAATTTCAGCTACTTCAATTAAAGAAGGTTCTTTAGATGACACGACACTTCAAGATGTAGAGCGAACAACCATCATTCGAACCTTAGAAAAATACAAGGGCAATATCAGTCAAACAGCGGATGAATTAGGATTGTCACGTGCGGCTTTGTACCGCAGACTGGAAAAATACAATATTAAAAACTAATACCACGAGCAGATGTCGTTTCACTTGAAAGTTTTTATACGCATTTTAGCGCTTTTAGTGCTAGCCTTGGTTGCTGTGTGGTTGTTTCAACACCATTATAGCTATACGTTTTTTATTTCACTCGTGGTAATCCTGGGGGGACTAATCGAACTCTATACCTACCAACGTAAGTATTACGGCATTATTGATCGTTTGGTCTTAGCCATGATCTACAATGATTTCTCCTTAAAATCCAATAAAAAACAGGCTAATGAAACCTTTCAACACCTTCAGCAACTGTATCAAAAACTACAACTAGAACAGGAACAAAATCAAGTAAAAGAATTAGTTTACCTCAATATCTTAAACAATTTAGAAACAGGTATCATCATTTTTGAACGACAAGAAAATACGTGGAATATTTTCTTGATTAATGACTATTTTTCCCAACTATTTGATATTCCAAAAGTGAAGTCGTGGCAAAATTTATCGCGTTTACTACCCAATTTAACACAGTATTTGGAGCATTTAGAATTTAAAGAATCCAAGACGTCGCTAGACATGCGCATCGAAGGAGAAGAAAAGCAAACCTTCATGCTACAAACCTCGACAACTGTCAGTCAGGGGCAAGAGTTTTACATTGTTTTATTGGATTCAATTCAAAAAGTACTAGATAAGAAAGAAAAAGATACTTGGGAAAATTTAATGAAGGTCATTTCACATGAAATCATGAATTCGTTAACGCCGATTCACTCCTTAGCCCACAACACATTAGAAATTTTAGAAGAAGAAACCATCCTATCAGCGGATGATATGGATGATTTAAAACTCAGTGTACAAACCATTGCAAATAGAACGAATCATTTGCGTCAATTTATTGACAACTATCGAAAACTGACCATGCTACCTAGCCCTTCGAAAACTTGGGTCAACAGTGCAGAAATTTTGGTACAAAGTCTTGCCATACTCAAACCGATTTGTCAGCAATACGCAATCGACGTTCAAACCGTTATTGAAACACACCTTTCCCAATATTGGGATGCCAAACAAATGGAACAAGTTTTTATCAATCTACTTACCAATGCCATTTATGCTGTAAAAAACCAAGATAACAAAACCATTGTACTCCAAGTATACGAACGCAACAATCGCTTGTGGATTGACATTATAGACAATGGAAAAGGCATTCCTGATGAAATAAAGCAAAAGATCTTTATTCCTTTTTACACCACACGTGAAGATGGAGCTGGTATTGGCTTACCTTTATCAAAAAACATCGTAGAAATGCACAACGGTTACCTAACTTTTAATAGAAAAGATGACCTGACCTATTTTAGCCTTAATTTTCCGTTAGCGTAAGTTAGAACTTTACGGGAGGAATCCAGAGTATATCTTTAAAATTTTGAATTTGATTATTTACAACAGTAATCCCTTCGCTTTCCAAGAGCTGCTGCATTAAATTGGTCCCCTCAAAATGGTGTTTACCGCTCAACATGCCCAATCGATTTACTACGCGGTGTGCGGGTACACTGTCATCAAAATGTGAGGCATTCATCGCATATCCAACCATTCGCGCCGAACGAGGTGCTCCAATTGCCTTGGCAATAGCGCCATACGTCGTTACTTTTCCGTAGGGAATTTCGCGCACAACCTCGTAAACCCGTTCAAAAAAATTAGTTGAATCGGACATTATCGCACTAATTTATAAATGGTAATCAAACAGATAATGCCTGTAATTGATCCAATAACATAATTTATGTTGCGCAATAAAAAAGCATTTTCATTAGCTACTTTCCTAAAAACGGAGATATACGCATAAAACATTAATCCCGAACCGAACACTACACCAATAGAAAAAACAACCGTATACATCCATTCAAAAATTGGATAAGCATAAGATGCTAACGTCACACTCAAGAACACGTAATACGGGATAGAAAACACATTAATTAAAGCGAGTAATGCCCCGTAGACATAAGGGTTCTTTAATCGTTTAACCGCTTCATTCTCTTCTTTCTTTTTGCGCTTGGCAAATCCTAAAAAGTAAATGGTCAGTGATCCAAAAATAACCAACCCTATTTCGTGTAAGATTTCGGTGATAAACGGACTTGAGTCGATTAGTTTGGCAAAGAAAATAGCCACATAGGTTTGAATAAAGATAATGGACAATGCTCCTCCGATGTACCATATCGACGCTTTTCTTCCTCTTTCTTGCGCTACTTTAACAGCAGTCATATTGAGTAACCCTGGGAGAGATACCCCGATTACTGCTGCTAAAAAGCCAAAGAATAATAAGGTAAAATAGTAATCCATCCGCTATTTAATTCTGAATTGAATATAAGTAATGGCTTTATTTTGTTCTAAATACTGTGATTCATAAAACGTTTGGATTTCAGTAACTACTGAAGGAGCCCCTTCGTTTTTATAAACATGGTGATTTGCGTAAATCACTTCATGTCCTTCTCCATGTAACAAGCCTAACGTATACCCATGCATAAATTCACTATCTGTTTTTAAATTCACTACTCCGTCTGCAGTAAGAATTTTCTTATAGCGTTGCAAAAATTCGGTATTTGTTAAACGATGCTTGGTGCGTTTATATTTAATCTGTGGATCTGGAAAAGTAATCCAAATCTCACTCACCTCTCCTTGTTCAAAAGCGAATTCGATCAATTCAATCTGCGTACGTAGAAAAGCCACATTGTGCAACCCTTCCTCCACAGCTGTTTTCGCTCCTCTCCAAAAACGAGCCCCTTTGATATCAATACCAATAAAGTTGGTTGTAGGAAAACGACGCGCTAACTCCACGGTATATTCTCCTTTTCCACAGCCTAATTCTAAAACAATAGGATTATTGTTCTTAAATACTTCCGACGCCCATTTACCTTTTTGGGGCAAATTTGCTATCATATCTTCTCTTGATGGTTGGAAAACATTACCAAAAGTTTCGTTTTCTCTAAATCGCTTTAACTTGTTTTTACTTCCCACAGGGTTATTCGTTTAAATTTGATGCAAAATTAAATAAATATAACGAAAGTAAAACCTTTTTATAGGGCATGCAAATTAAGTTGTCTTTTGCGTTTTTTCTTTCACTGCTTTCTCTAAGGTAAAGGAGAATTCTGATCCATAGCCATAGCTACTTTCTACGTAGATATGCTCGTCATGTGCTTCCACAATGTGCTTCACAATCGATAATCCTAATCCTGATCCTCCCACACTACGTGCTCCACTCTTGTCAATGCGATAAAAACGCTCAAATAATCGCGGAATATGTTCTTTGCGAATTCCCAATCCATTGTCCGTTACGCGTACAATCAATTTATTCTTCACTAAGTTTTCAATACTCACTTCTGTTGTTCCCTTTTCCTTTCCATACTTGATAGAATTCTCAATTAAATTGGTAACCACTTGACCGATGCGTTCTTTATCCCCCACCACATAAATCGGCTTTTTATAGCCCATATCAAACAATAGTGATATATTTTTCTTTTTCGCTTTGTATTCCAAAAAGTCAAACGCATGCTGAATCATCTCAACCAAATCAAATTCGACGATATTCAAATGTAAATCACCCGATTCTAGTTTAGAAATCATATCCAAATCCTTCACAATATAAATAAGTCGGTCTACTCCTTGTTCGGCGCGTTCTAAATAACGATCGCGAACCTCCAAATCATCGATAGCTCCATCACTCAAAGTTTCTAAATAACTTTGAATCATGAATAAAGGTGTTTTTAATTCATGGGAAATATTACCCAAAAATTCACGTCTATATTCCTCTCGAACTTGTAAAGATTCAATTTCTATTTTTTTATGAGTAGCAAATCGTTCAATTTCTTCCGTTAGTGTTTTCATATCCGTTGTTACCGCATTCGCACGAAGATCTGTGTGCTCTAAAAGGGAAACTTTATCGTAAATCTTTTTGATTCGGCGGTAAATAAAGTGCTCTACCCGATACTGAATCACGAAAAAAGAAGCAAAATAAACCAAAAGAGTATGAATGCCTACTAGTATCCAAGGTTTTTGTTGAACCAAAAACACAAAAGGCAAGCTAATAACAAGAGAACATATTGCTATTAATAACGCTGATTTGACAGCAAATTTATACGATCTTTTAAAGCGTGTTGACATGAAACTACATATCTAATTTATATCCTACCCCTTTAATTGTCTTAAAGCAGTCATCTCCAACTTTTTCTCTTAATTTTCGAATATGTACATCAATGGTTCGTCCACCAACAACTACCTCATTCCCCCAAACGCGATCTAAGATTTCTTCTCGCGTAAAGACTTTTCCAGGTTTTGAAGCTAATAAATACAATAATTCAAATTCTTTTCGAGGCAGAGACAATTCTACCCCATCAATTAGAATTTTATACTCATCGCGGTTGATTTCAATATTACCAATCTGAATAATATCACTGTTTTCTGTGTCTTCAACATTTTTCAATCGACGCAACAAGGCTTTAACTTTGCTCATCAACACCTTTGGTTTGACTGGTTTGGTAATATAATCATCCGCTCCGGCATCAAACCCCGCTACTTGTGAATAATCTTCGCCTCTCGCCGTTAAAAAAGTAATCATCACCTGCTGCAAACTATCAATTTTTCGAATATGTTCACAAGCTTCCATACCGTCCATCTCAGGCATCATAACATCTAGGATAATCAGATGAGGAAGCTCTTTTTTTGCCTTTTCAATAGCTTCTTTTCCGTTCCTTGCTGTACTAACCTGATAGCCTTCTTTTTCTAAATTATAACTGATGATTTCAATGATATCTTGTTCATCATCAACTAACAAGACTTTAATGTCTGAATTTTTCATTCTTTATCTGTGTGTGTTATAAATCGGTTCAAAGATAAAGATAATACATAACGAGAAGTAAAGTTTACAATTATTTAATGTGGTAACGATTTAATAACGTTTAGTGCAAAATGTGTTAAAACGGCGATAACACACAGAACATATTTACGCTTGTTCTTTGCACTAGCTTAAATAAAATAAGAATTATGAAATCAAAGTTATTATTCGCCCTATTATTTATTAGCCAAGTACTTGGGGCATCTAATGGAACGATTAAAGGAATTTTACAAGATTCAGCAACCAAAGAACCCTTAGCCTTTGCTTCTGTCAGTGTAAAAGGAACAACACAAGGGGTTAATACCGATCTAGATGGTTTCTTTACTATAGAAGTCCCTGAAGGAAAGCAAATCTTAACTTTCAACTATGTAGGTTATACTTCAACGGATAAAGCGATTGTAGTCAAAGCCAATGAAACAATTGAATTGACCATTGACTTGCTTTCAGAAAGTGTACAGCTTGAAGGAGTAGTCGTACAGGCCACACGATCAAAATCCAGAGAAGCTACGTTACTAATTGAACAACAGCGTTCCGTGGAGATGAAACAGCACATTGGTTCACAAGAACTTTCTAGAAAAGGAGTAAGCGATGTAGCTAGCGCGGTGGCCAAAACCACTGGAGTAGCCAAACAAGAGGGATCGGGAACGATTTTCGTTCGCGGGTTAGGTGATCGTTACAACAGCACCTCGTTAAATGGATTGCCATTAGCATCCAATGACCCAGAGAAGAAAAACATTGATTTAAATATTTTCTCTACTGATATCGTCGAATACATCGCCATTGATAAAACTTATTTTGCTCGAAACTATGGAGATTTCGCTGGTGGAAATATCGACATTATGTCTAAGAACCACAGTGGAGCAGCATTTATCGAAGTTGGAGTTAGTACCAATATGAATACAAATGCCGTAAAACAGGATAATTTCAAAACCTTATCCGATCGCAGTTTCTTTGGTTTTTCAGATACTAACATACCTGGAAACGCTTTAAATGGATATAACTTTAAAAACTCAACCCAAACCGATACCCGCAGTCCTTGGGGAGCTGGATTAAATATCAACACAGGAAAATCATTTTTCTTTGGTAGTGAATCAGCTTTACACTTATTTGCAACAGCTTCTTTTGGAAACAACTTCAAACAAAAAGAAGGGATTACAAGAACCGCTCAAGCGCAAAACTCATTCACCAAAGATTTAAATCTAAATGCGTTTGAATACAGCACCAATACAACAGGAATGTTGAATGCAAAATTTGATATCAACGATTCAAACTCCATCAAATACAACTTCTTATTTGTAAACGATTCAAAAGAAAAAAATGAAGATTACCAAGGGTATGTAAGAGATATTACTTTAGATAATTCGGACCATACCTACATCAATAGACAAACCTATCGCCAAGATCAATTGATGGTAAACCAATTGTTGGGAAATCACAAAATAACCGATCAATGGGAGGTAAACTGGGGAGCAGCCTTCAACAATATCTCTGCTCAAACCCCCGATAGACAACAATATACTTTAAACAAGCTAAAAGATCAAGATAGCTACCAATTTTCAATTAATTCAAGATCAGATAACAACCGTTACTTTGAAGATTTAAAAGAAAATGAAATAGCTGCAAACCTTGCTGCTGATTACAAATTTGGGAAAAACGAAGAAAATCTATACGATGGTAAACTAACAGTAGGATATAACTTCAGAAAAAAGGACAGAGAATTTAAAGCAACACAGTTTGTTTTCCAAATTAACAGAGAGCACAACAACAATATCAATCCAGATGCATTAGATCAATTCTTCAACCAAGCTAATTTTGCTAATGGATATTTTGACATCTATACCTTTAGAGGAGGTGCCGCAACACCGAATGCTTTACGCCCCCAAACCTATGATGGAAAATTAAATATTCACGCTGGTTTCGTTAACGTAGAATACCGCTTGACATCAAAATTATCTGGATCCTTAGGCGCTCGTTTTGAAACGATTTCTCAAGATGTAACGTGGCAAACCCAATTAGATGCCGAAGAAACAAGTAACAAGTTTACCAAAAATGCTTTCTTACCAAGCTTATCCTTAAAATATGAAGTGAATGACAACAATAACTTGCGATTCGCCTTATCCAAAACCTATACCTTACCTCAATTCAAAGAAAGAGCGCGTTTTATCTACGAAGATGTAACCGAAATTAAAGTGGGTAACCCCGACTTATATGCATCCGATGATTATAATGCTGACTTAAAATGGGAATATTTTCCTAAGAATGACGAAGTACTATCGGCTACCGTTTTTGGAAAATATATTAAAAATCCAATCAACGAAATTGTATCGGCTTCTTCTTCCAATGATATTACGTATGCCAATACAGGAGATTATGGGTATGCAGCAGGATTGGAAATCGAAGTACGAAAAAACTTGTTCAGCTTTGATGATGAATTAACGCATAAAATTACGGGAGGATTAAATGCATCATTTATGAAAACCTACCAAAAATTAGATAACGAAAAGGTAAACCATGAAAACAAGTACTTAAGTACTTCCTTCACGCATGATAATTCAAGTTTTACAGGTGCATCTGATTTATTGTTAAATGCGGATATCTCGTATATTAAAGAATGGGCAAATGACCAAAAATTAATGGCAACGCTTTCTTACGCTCACTTTTCAGACAAACTTTATTCCTTAGGAACGGAACAAAGTGGAAACTTAGTAGACAAAGCTTTCGGATTCTTAGATTTCACATTTAAATATGATTTCACGAAAAACTTTGGCATGAGTTTTAATGCTCGAAACTTATTGGATCCAGCCATCGAAAGAAAACAAGAAAACCTAACACAAGATGTTTTAGTACAATCGTACAAATTGGGCCAAAACTTTAGTTTAGGATTTAAATATACTTTCTAACTAAGAATACCTCCTGTTTACAAAAAGTCTGCCTCATCCGCAGACTTTTTTGTTTTTCTGCCTTTTTGCTTTTTGTCCATCTAGTCAATGAATATATCCTTTGTAGCGGAAGAAATAATTCCGATAGATGCATCTAAACAAACCGCACGAAGAACAAACCGCGTAACTAACAAAAGCTGAAAGCCAAAAAACACATAACAATTCAATAATATTTCTCCCTATGAACATAACAATTCAATGATAAAGTGCTAACCATCAGTTCATCTTTGTCAACCATCTTTGTATCAGTTAAAATAAAATAACACAATTACTTTATGAAAAGATTATTCAAATCAGCATTATCAATTGCATTAGTATCAGCTTTAGTTGTAAGCTGTGGATCAGACGACAATTCAAACGACAACGGTGGAGGACCAAACCCAGAACCAACAGCAAACATTGGACAAACATTAAAAAAAGGACAAACGCTGACGTTAGAGAAAAATAAAAAATATAACTTATCTTCTAAATTAATTGTAGAAGATGGCGCTATCTTAAACATTGAAGAAGGGGTTGAAATTATCGGTACAGGCGGAACATCTTCTTACATCGCTGTAGCACAAGGCGGACAGATTTTTGTAAAGGGAACGAATACAAATCCTGTAGTGATGACCGCTCTAGAGAAAAAGAGAGGAAGCTGGGGAGGCTTAGTTGTATGTGGTAAAGCTCCAATCAACAAAGCAAAAACAGCAACAGCAGAGGTTTCTGATTTGACCTATGGTGGTGAGATTAGCAATGACAATTCAGGATCTATCCGTTACTTGAGAATTGAGTACGCAGGAGCGAACTTCAACAGCGAAAAAGAATTTAACGGATTATCGTTATTCGGTGTAGGTAGTGGAACGAAAATCGAATATGTACAAGCGCATGAAGGATCAGATGATGGATTCGAGTGGTTTGGTGGAACAGTAAGTGCACAGTACTTAGTTTCTACACATAACGATGACGATCAATTTGACTGGACAGAAGGATGGAATGGACAAGAGAATAAATTTTGGTATTCGAAACAAAGTGGAACTGCAGATAAAGGTTTTGAAGCTGATAACAATGCTAAAACAAGAACAGCAGAGCCGTATTCAAACCCAACCATTGATGGTGTTACGTTAATCGCAGCTGTAAAAGGAGAAGGAACAGCGATGAAACTACGTGAAGGAACAAAAGGAAAAATGAATAACGTCGTATTAAGCGGGTGGAAAACAGCCTTTGACGTAGAACATGATGAGACTATTGCTAACGTTGCAAACGGTTCATTGTTGGTAAACAATGTTAAACTAATCAACGTTACTGAAAAAGCAAAAGGTAAAAATACAGCAGGTGAATCAGTAGATGTAAACCGTGTATTTGTAGAAGGAGAAAACCAAGGAGCTGGAAATAGTGAAAATGCTCCTGAATGGACAAAAGGTTGGACTGTAGGACTATAAGAATTTAATTTTTTACAGCTATAGTTCACAATAAGTCATTAATTTATGTTAACAAAAAATATTTGCCCTAAAAAAGCAAATATTTTTTTTATCATTTAAGAAATAATCCTTACTTTTATAGTATTAAATTCATTTGAATGACCAAAAATTACTTTTATAACTATCTTTTCATCGGATTTTTTGCCCTTACCACGAGTCTGAGTGTCGCTCAAACCAGTACTGTGGTGACTTCTCCGACTAAAGCTACAGTTGTCAAAACAATTGAAGGCCTATCCATTTATCCTAATCCAGTTCAGACGAACGGTAAAATTACGATAGAAACGAAAACAAATGAAACCAAAGAAGTTGAAATCTACAATGTAATGGGAAAGAAAATCCTAGCTACTCAACTTAATACGAAAGAATTAATACTACCCAGTACAATAACGGCAGGAATTTACATTATTAAAATCAAAGAGAACAATGCCTCGGCTACTCGAAAACTAATTGTAAAATAATCCATACCAATATCCTATAAAACGAAAGCATCATTTCTACTTTGATGCTTTTTTTTATTGTATTTTTGTATCAAATAATTGAATTGTGTTTACACCCGAAGATATCATTAGCATACAGACCCGAAAAGAGTTTCATAAAATCGCGATGAAAGTGTATCGCTATCAATATGAACATAACTTGGTGTATCGTGAGTTTTGTGATCTCATTCAAAAAACACCAACGGAAGTTCGAAGCTTAGATCAGGTACCCTTTTTACCTATTGAATTTTTCAAAAGTAAAAATATTCTAAGTAGTACAGCTGAGATTCAAACCACCTTTACCAGCAGTGGTACAACGGGAAGCATCACAAGCAAGCATCATGTCACAGATTTAAACTATTACGAAGAAAGTTTCAGAAAAGGGTTTACCTACTTCTATGGTCCAATTGAAGAATACGTCGTTTTAGCTCTATTGCCTTCGTATTTAGAACGAGAAGGTTCTTCTTTGATCTATATGGCAGATGATTTTATCCAGCAATCCAACCACCCTGAAAGTGGTTTCTACTTACATAATTATGAGGAACTCATCGCAAAGCTAGAACGTTTAGATCGCGAAGGAAAAAACGTGCTACTCTTAGGAGTTACCTATGCACTACTCGACATTATTGAGCAACACCAATTTACACTCAAAAACACCATTATCATGGAAACAGGTGGAATGAAAGGCAAGCGAAAAGAAATGATTCGAGAGGAACTACATCACATTCTTTGTCAAGGATTTGGAGTGCATAAAATTCATTCGGAATACGGAATGACAGAACTTCTTTCGCAAGGCTATTCTCTTGGGGATGGAATTTTTCAATGCCCTCCGTGGATGGATATTGTTATCCGAGATCCTGAAGATCCATTTACACGTATCGAAACCTTCGGAAAAACAGGGGGCGTTAACGTGATTGATCTAGCCAATATCAATTCGTGTTCGTTTATTGCCACTCAAGACTTAGGAAAAAAATACGAAGATGGTAGTTTTGAAATACTAGGTCGCTTCGACCATTCTGATATTAGAGGTTGTAACCTCATGGTATTATAAAATATAAAGGGCAATTTCACTATAAAATTGCCCTTTGCTATTACTTCTCAATCAAATCTGTTTTCTCAGCAAAATAGTCGCAGAAATCGCGCATTGTTGCCGCCATTTTCTCATCTTCTGTTGCTCTTTCATAGGTATCAGCCATCGCTACTAACGTTTGATGAAAGAATTTTTTCATTTCATCCACTGGCATATCTTTCGTCCAAAGATCAATACGCAGCGTTTCTTGTACCTTATCATCCCAAATAGACAATAACATTGCTTTTGATTTAGCTCGATCTACTCCACCATCCTTCGCCGTCCAGCTTAATTTTTCTGGAACGCGATTCTCATCTAATTCTACTCTAATATTAATATCAGAAATGTGATTTTTACTCATTACTTCTTCGGTTTATACTTTGATTTTTCAAAAATATCTTTTGCAGGCGTTGCAAAAAGTTCCTGCAAAGTTACATTATTATTTTCCATATAAGAACGAACAATTTGCCACCCCATCCAAACGCCTACTCGTCCAGGCGAATCACCATCAATATCCAAGTAAAACTTGCTAAACGGCGCTGGATCAATAAAACGAGTGGTCAACTTTCCATCCGTATCAAAAAACAGTTGATTATCGACAAAATAACGCCATACCTGAGACTCATTTGCTTTACACCAGTCTAATTGCTCCTTGGTGTACGTGATTAACGATTCTTCAGGCACTTTAGGCAATAACAACTCTTTCGCATACATTAACTTCCCTTGTTGAATCATCACCCCTAAAAAGGTTCGATCCGCCGTCTTAGGCAATTTCTGAATCACAAAACTTTCCGCCATATCGGGCAAAATTTGAGAAGATTCAAAGGTTGTTAGCGTATAGGCAGGGAATCCTTTGTAAAAATGATGGTCTTTTCCCAAATAGGTGTCCAAACTAATCAGCGCAAGGGTATCCGCATAAATGGCTTTTGCCGCTACATCTACTTCTGAAATTACTGTTATTACTTTTTTGTGATCCGATTCCTCCGGATAATAATACTTCATCGCTTGAAACAAATGCTTTAAATCCGCAGGCAATGTTTCTAAATCCTGATATTGCTTTGTTACTTCCTCGTAAAGTTCGGCAAAAAGAGTATCGTGTTTCTTTTCTAACCAAGCCTCATTTGAAACACCTGACGGGAATAAATAGGAATATTTCTTTTTCAAACCAAGAAAATCCTCATCCTTTCCGGTATAAAATTCTTGATCAAATCGAAAAACCGTAACATCCATGGGGATTTGTTCCACCTCTTTATCTACTTTCGTCTTTGAATCACCACAACTCCAAACAAAAAAACTAAAAACCACCAATAAGGGTAGAGATATTTTACTAATTTTGAACATAGTATTCTTACATTATTATCTGATAGCTACAAATATAAAAAGAAGAACTACATATCACTCACAAATTTTCTAGGATGAATCAAAACTTTCAAACCGAAGCAGTAACCAACTATATCGTCGAATGGCTTAAACGTTATGCACAAGAAAGCGGCATAAAAGGATTTGCTATTGGAATTTCTGGTGGTATTGATTCAGCAGTCACTTCTACCTTATGCGCTTTAACAGGCCTACCTTTACTTTGTGTGGAAATGCCTATTCATCAACCAGCTTCACAAGTAAGCAGAGCCAAAGAACACCTTGATTTTTTAATGCAAAATTTTGATCAAGTTCATATTGCTACATCGGACCTAACCTCGACCTTTGAGCTATTCAAGCAACAATTGCCAACTATAGAAAACGAAGCACTGTTAAACTTAACCTTAGCTAATACAAGAGCTAGATTACGCATGACAACCCTGTATTATTATGCGGGAATTCACGGTTACTTAGTGGCTGGTACTGGTAACAAAATTGAAGATTTTGGTGTAGGCTTTTTTACCAAATATGGAGATGGAGGCGTTGATATTAGTCCTATTGCTGATTTATTAAAATCGCAAGTCCGTTTACTTGGTGAATACCTGAACGTTCCCCAAAGTATTCTCCAAGCCAAACCTACGGATGGATTGTTTGGAGATGATCGCTCGGATGAAGATCAACTAGGAGCCAATTACGATGAACTCGAACAAGCCATGTTAGCTGTAGAGCAAGGAAAAACACTAGATGATTTCGAAGGACGAGAAAAAGAAGTTTTCGCTATTTATACACGACTCAACCGAATCAACCAACACAAAATTAACCCCATACCTGTTTGTACAATCCCCAACCATTTAAAATAAAAAGCTATGATAAAAAGATATTGTTTACTCTTAGGTGCAACGCTCTGCCTTGCAGGTTGTACCATTAGTGATGACTATTATGATCGAGATGTCTTTATCAGAACCGAAGGACTGGAGCTCTTTGGATGTTATAATACGAAAGACAATTTATATGTCCCTACACTTCAAGGCAATGAATTTACAATCATCACAAATACCCGAGACTACAGAAACTTAGTACAAGGATGTAATGCTGCGGTTGACTTTAGACAGTTTGACCTTATAATCGGTCAATATTGGGTACAATCCAATACGGAAGATATCAAATACGTCTACAAAAAAAATCGATACAATGAATATACACTATTTGTAGAGTTTCTCCAAAATCGAGGAGGTAGAGCTAGATTTGTTACTTACCATGCTTTAGTACCTAAACTACATCCTAGGGACCCTGTATTTGTAGAAACAATTGAAACCTACGCTTGGTAATATGAAATAAAAAAACGTCGTTTAAATCGGTTTTAAACGACGTTTTTTTTATTATTGTTCGTTGTTTGGCTTTCGGCTTTTGTACTTCGTTCGGTTTGTTGTTTGTGAGGATTGGGTTAGATTAGGTGAGGATTGGGTGAGGTTAGGTGAGATTGGGTGAGGTTAGGTTAGGAGAACACTCATCTCCCATTTCCCTTCTCTAGCGTAAACCGTTCACTGTAAACTGTAAACTGTAAACAAAAAAAGCCTGACTACTTGCGTAATCAGGCTTTTAAAAGAAGGGCGACGACATACTCTCCCACCATGTGGCAGTACCATCTGCGCTAGCGGGCTTAACTTCTCTGTTCGAAATGGG
>NZ_JBKFDO010000018.1:0-1966 GCF_046557355.1 Myroides sp. DW712 | reverse complement strand
TCCTTCCTCCGTCAGGATGACAAAATAGAAGAGATTTTTTTATTTTTCAGGGTGACATACGGACTGGAAAAGTTAGATAGAAAAAAAACGATTTTTTTACATAGTCCCCAACTTTTGCACCTGATCCGATGATTTCCGTCAGGATGACAAAATAGAAGAGATTTTTTTATTTTTCAGGGTGACATACGGACTGGAAAAGTTAGATAGAAAAAAAACGATTTTTTTACATAGTCCCCAACTTTTGCACCTGATCCGATGATTTTTGGGGATTCCAACTTTTGCACTTGATCCACTGTTCACTGTAAACCATAAAAAAAGCCCCTTCTTTCGAAGAGGCTTTCGTGCGGGTGATAGGACTCGAACCTACACACCTTGCGGCACCAGATCCTAAGTCTGGCGTGTCTACCAATTTCACCACACCCGCAGGTGGCTTAGAACTGCTGTACACTTGCGTACTGTTGTTCTTTTAAGACGTTGCAAATATACGACGTGTTTTTTAATGCGCAAGAAAAAATTAATTTTTTTTTATTCTTATGTTTGTAAGGAATAATATAACTGGTTCTATACATACTATGAAAGATTCAAAACAATTTGTTCAAGAAAACAAGCAACGTCTTCTAGATGAGCTAATTGAACTACTTAAAAAGCCTTCTATCAGTGCGGATAGTGCGTATTCTCAAGACGTAATCAACACGGCAGAAGCAGTAAAAGAAAATTTAATAAAAGCAGGTTGCGACAACGTAGAATTGTGCGAAACACCAGGATATCCTATTGTTTATGCAGAAAAAATCATTGATCCTGCGCTACCAACGGTATTGGTTTATGGTCATTATGACGTACAACCAGCAGATCCAATTGAACTTTGGACGTCTCCACCGTTTGAACCCGTAATTAAAACAACACCGATTCACCCAGAAGGAGCGATCTTCGCTCGTGGTGCATGTGATGACAAAGGACAAATGTTCATGCACGTGAAAGCGGTTGAATATATGATTGCAACCAATACGTTACCGTGTAACGTAAAATTCATGATTGAAGGAGAAGAGGAAGTAGGTTCTGTTAGTTTAGGTTGGTTCGTAAAAAGAAACCACGACAAATTAAAGAACGACGTTATCCTTATCTCAGATACAGGTATGATTTCCAACCAACAACCGTCTATCACCACTGGATTAAGAGGCTTGAGCTATGTTGAAGTAGAAGTTACAGGTCCTAACCGCGATCTTCACTCTGGATTATACGGAGGGGCTGTAGCCAACCCGATCAACGTATTAACTAAAATGATTGCTTCACTACACGACGAAAACAACCACATCACTATTCCAGGTTTCTACGATAAAGTAGAGGAATTATCACGCGAAGAGCGCGATGAAATGGCCAAACGTCCATTCTCTTTAGACGATTATAAAAAAGCGTTAGACATTGATGAAGTATATGGAGAAGAAGGTTATACAACCAACGAACGCAACTCAATCCGTCCTACTTTAGATGTAAACGGTATTTGGGGTGGTTATACAGGTGAAGGAGCAAAAACCGTGATTGCAAGCAAAGCTTTTGCTAAAATCTCCATGCGTCTAGTTCCAAACCAAGAGTGGGAAGAAATCACAGATTTATTCAAAAAACACTTCGAAAGTATTGCACCAGCAGGGGTAAAAGTAGAAGTAAAACCGCACCACGGTGGACAAGGGTATGTTACTCCTATTGACTCAATTGGGTATCAAGCAGCTGCTAAAGCGTATGAAGATACATTTGGGGTAACGCCAATTCCAGTTCGCTCTGGAGGAAGTATTCCAATTGTAGCGCTCTTTGAAGAAGAATTAGGTTCTAAATCTATTATGATGGGATTCGGATTAGATTCTGATGCGATCCACTCTCCGAATGAGCACTTTGGTGTATTCAACTACTTAAAGGGAATTGAAACAATTCCGTTATTCTATAAATACTACATGGAATTAGCAAAATAACAGAT